>JAGGSF010000080.1 GCA_021159235.1 Deltaproteobacteria bacterium
GTACTTTGCGACGAAAAGCGTTAAGATGTTTATTATTACCAAAATAATCATACAAGTCGCTATTATAAGTAATGGAACATTTATTGTTTCCATCTTTTCCCCCTTATTGTATTATTATACCTGTAAAAAATAGCAAATCAACGGAGAGATTAAATATATACAGGAAGGTTAAAAGCAGGCAGGAGCAGACATGCTCCTGCCTGCAGGTTTAAGAAACTTTGTAAGGAGTTATCATCTTACGAGGATCAACTATTTCATCGTATTCCTTCTCTGTTACAAAACCCGTTTGGAGCGCAGCCTCTTTCAAGGTGAGTCCCTTCTCATCGGCAAGATGAGCAATTTTAGATGCCTTATCGTATCCTATGGCACGAGACAAGGGTGTGACCAGCATCAAATCATTCTTTAAGAAGTAATCAATCTTCTCTGTGTTTGCCTCTATGCCTGCAGCGCAGTTCTTGTTGAAGCTTTCGCACATATCGCCTAAAAGTCTTATGGATTGTAACAGATTATATATCAAAACAGGTTTATACATATTTAGCTCTAATCCAAGACCTGAACCTGCCATGTTTATAGCCACATCGTTGCCTATTACCTGACAACAAACCTGTGTCATCGCTTCGCACTGTGTCGGATTGACCTTTCCTGGCATAATAGAGCTTCCTGGTTCATTGGCAGGAATCCTTATTTCACCAATGCCGCAGCGTGGGCCGCAGGATAGTATCCTTATATCGTTGGCTATCTTTCTCAGACTGCAGGCCAGTGTCTTCAGTGCACCACTGGCTTCAACGATTGCACTATGAGATGCCAGAGCCGCGAACTTGTTGGGTGCAGGGACAAAATCAATGCCCGTTTCCTTTGAAATCTCTTCTGCCGCTATTACGTCAAAGCCTTCAGGTGAATTCACACCTGTGCCCACTGCTGTTCCACCTAAAGCCAGTTGTTTTAAGTGAGTTAAACTATTTTCAATGGCTTCTATGCCCTGGTCAATCTGATTGACATAACCTGAAAACTCCTGTCCTAAGGTAAGAGGTGTAGCATCCTGCAGGTGTGTTCTTCCTACTTTTATGATATCCTTGAATTCTTCTGATTTTTTGTTTAACACATCCCTTAACCCCTTTACCTTCGGAATAAGTTCTTCTATTATTGCCTTTGTTGCAGCGATATACATGGCAGTAGGAAATGTATCATTTGAAGATTGTGACTTATTCACATGGTCGTTGGGATGAACAGGACTTTTGGTACCACGTTCCTTGACACCCAGTATCTCATTTGCCCTGTTTGAAATGACTTCATTGACATTCATATTAGTTTGAGTGCCGCTCCCTGTTTGCCATACCACCAGGGGAAATTGGTCGTCCAGCTTTCCTTCTATAACCTCATCTGCCGCTTTACATATGGCATCTTTGAGCTTTTCATCCAGCACGCCTAACTTACAGTTCGCTATTGCGGCAGCCTTCTTTAGAATACCGAATGCTCTGATAACCTCTATCGGTATCTTTTCTCCACCTATCCTGAAATTTTGCAGTGAACGTTGGGTTTGTGCACCCCAATATTTGTCCTCTTCTACTTCAATGCTACCCAGAGCATCCGTTTCAATTCTCTTTGCCATGACATCCTCCTTTAAAATAAGATTCAATATATTTATTTTATCATTTTTCAAGGCTTTTGCAATATTTTATCCTGCTTTCAAAATGGGTTTTGTTATAATCATTTTTCTGTAGATTTTGAGATAGTTTCTTGCCATGCGAGAAGCGGTGAATCTTTCTTCAAATGCCTTTCTGCAGTCTTCGCGATTCAAGCTTGATGTTTTTTCCACTGCTTTCACTGCATCTTCTATACTTTCTACTATGAATCCTGTAACTCCATCTTCTATCACCTCAGGCACGGAACCGCATCTCCAGGCAATTACCGGTGTACCACAGGCTAAGGATTCTATCATAACCAAGCCAAAAGGTTCAGGCCAATCAATGGGGAAAATTAGTGCATAAGCATTACCTAAGAATTCATCTTTTTCCTTTTCTCCTATTTCACCCATAAATTCTGCATAGGGACTTTTAAGCAGTGGTTTAATTTTATCCTTAAAATATTCTTTATCGGCTTCATCTACTTTTGCAGCAATCTTCAGTTTCATGCCCACCCTTTCAGCGATCTCTATCGCTCTATCCACCCTTTTTTCAGGACATATCCTGCCTAAGAATGCCAGATATTCGCCGGGTTTTTCATGAAAGCTGTACAGATCTTCTGGCAATCCATGATATACTGTGCCCTGCCAGTTGAGCCAGGGAAGGGGTTTTCTCTGGTTATTTGAAATAGAGATTACAGGTATATCTTCAAAATTTCTATAGAAGAGTAGGTAATCTTTCAAATCCAGTCTTCCGTGAAGGGTAGTAACAGTAGGCGTATTGCATGTTCTTACCAACGGGAAATGAAGATAGTCAATATGGAAGTGAATAATATCAAAATAGGAAGACATCTCAAATACCTTTTGAACCATGAGAACATGATAACATATTTTATCTTTGCAGCTTTCATCCAATCTAAGAGATCTTTCGCAGAGGGGGACGAGATGGGCACGAGTAATAGAATCTCCACTGGCAAAAAGTGTTACATCATGTCCTTCTTTTACCAGTTCCTCTACCAGATAGGAAACAACCCTTTCTGTTCCTCCATAATACTTCGGGGGCACACTTTCATACAGGGGTGAAACCTGCGCAATTCTCATATCATATTACTCCACGATTTAATTTTTCCGAAATGCAACATCATATATAATTCTATTTATGAAAAAGTAAAGTAAGACTGAGTTATTTATCAATAATAATATTCTGTTATTAAAGCAGGCATTTCTCTTTCAAAGACATAATCTTCATTTGTTCTAATAGAGGTAAGTTTATCAAAAATTCCTATTTCTATCTCTTCTTCTTTAGAAGATACGGCTCTTAATTTTATGGACTCATTTGTCAAATCTAATTTTAACCGCTTACCTTTCCAGAATAAGGAAAAAATCATCCTCTTCCAGCTTCTTGGCATTCTTGGATCTATAAACAATCTTTCCTCTTTGATGCTTATCCCTGCAAAACCAAAAACAATTGCTTGCCATGTTCCTCCCAGACAGGCGCCATGAATTCCATCTTTGGTATTTCCGTATAAATTATTGATGTCTATACATAAGGATACATTAAAGAGGTCATATGCTCGGTGCAGATCCCGACATTCAAGGGCTAATATTGAGTGTATAGAAGGACTCAGAGAGGATTTATGTAGTGTTCTTTTTATGTAAAAATCGTAGTTTACCTTTTTTGTCTTTAAATCAAAGTTATCCGATAACAGATACAGGAGCATGAGGGTATCTGCCTGCTTTACCAGTTGAGTTTTAGCCAACTCTTTGATTTTTAACCCCCTGGGAAGAACAGGCATACCGTTTTCATCTGTCTCCGTCAAAATAACCTTCTTCAATTTAAAGTATCCATCAAATTGCTCAATAACTCCTTCTTTGTTCATATTTATAGATATTAGAGAAGCTACCTTTTTCCAGTTTTTTACCTCTTCACATTTCAATTTTAATTTTCTTTGCAGACGTTGAGAGACTGAAGGCGCATCTTCTCTGATTTTATAAAACATTTTGCGGGCAACTGTTAAATTCCATTTTGCCATCATATTAGTGTAGGCATTGTTGTTTACGTTTACATGGAACTCATCCGGACCGATGACATGGTTTATCTCATATCTATTTTTCTCTTTGTTGTATTCTGCTCTTGAAACCCAGAATCTCGCTGTTTCAAATAAGACTTCATAACCGTATCTTTCCATGAATCTTTCATCACCGGTTGCAATAAAGTAGTTGTATACAGCATAGGCAATATCTGCAGTAATATGATGTTCCATTTTATGGGTATAAACTTTTGTTATACTCCCATCGATATCTCTTGCCCAGGCAGGCGTCTCTTCTTCTCCAGTGTCTGCTGATTCCCAGGGAAACATTATCCCTCTAAATTTTAATTTTTTAGCAATTTCCCTCGCTCTTTTTAATCTTGAACATCTGTATAACAGAATGTTTTTAGCAATCTTTGGCATTGTAAAGAGATAAAAGGGCATGAGGAATATCTCTGCATCCCAGAATATATGTCCCCTGTATCCTTCGCCAGTTAGAGTTCTCGCACCAATGCTGGAGAAGCCATTATCTGCAGGAGCGCAGATAAGCATGTGATATATATTGAACCGTATATTCTGTTGCAAATCTGCCTTTCCTTCAACTAAAATACCTGCTTTTTGCCAGAGTTTCTCCCAGCTTTTTATATGCTCTTCAACAAGCACATCAAACTCCGTATGTAAAACCTTGTAGAATTTCTTGAATGCTTCCCTTTTATGTTTGACAATTTTGCTTTGAGATGGGAAACACTTTATACAGAATATCTTGGTGAATATAATGGTTTGACCCTTTTTTAATTTAATTTTGAGGATGCTGTCTTTGGCAAGGATTTTTCTACCGTTAATCTCATAATAAAGACCACTCCAGTATACTATGGTGTGTTTTTTCTCCGGTGTTTGAACCAGTAAATATCCAGCATTTCGAAATTGTCCCAACTCTTTTATCCTGAAATGCCGTTTTTGGCCTTCGGTAAGAATAGGGCCATTATAAACGGATGTGTCTATCTGTGTGTTTATATCTATTTCACAGGCACTATCCAGAGGAGTGAGAGCTATCTGCATTACACCGGTATTCTTGTTTTTCATAGAAACAAATCTCAAACATTGATAATCAAACCGATGCTCCTTGCTACTTTGGTATAAGGTATGACGCAGAAGAAGTCCCTTTTTAAGATTGAGTATTCTTTGATGCTTAAGAACATCCATTATTCCCAAGGCTATTTTTTCTCCTTCTGCAGTAGCTGTAAAATTGAATGGATTGGGAAGATTAACCAGCTCAGCAACCTGGGAAAACATTTTGTCGTATACGCCGGCGATATATGTTCCCGGCATAGCACCAAGGGGAATCTCTTCTAATACTGCCCTTACACCTAAGTATCCATTGCCCAAAGAAAACAGAGCTTCGTGAATATTCTGTAGAGAATGTTCCCACTTATTTTCCTTTATAAGCCATGAATCATCATCAATATAATGGGAGTAAAAACCTTTCATGATGAGACCAGTTGTTTCAACTGTTCGATACTTATCTGACTTACATCGGATATCACTAAATCAGCTTCTTTTAACCTCTCTGGGTTGTTATACCTGTCTATTCCAATGCATTTTGTGCCCGCTGTTTTTGCTGCTTCTACACCCAATACTGCATCTTCAAACACCACACATCGTTCTGGAGTTGAGTTTAGTCTGTCAATAGCCAGTAGAAAGGCATCGGGATGAGGTTTCCCCCTTTTTATATCGTTACCGGTAATTATTACATCAAATAGGTTATCTATATTAGCCTTCTTCAAGATATAAAGGCAGTTTTTGCTGGAAGAGATTACTGCCACTTTTATACCTTCTTTCCTTAAGTTTTTTATTAAATTTAATGTGCTTTCATAAACCTTTACTCCTTCTTTCTCTAAAAACTCCAGGAAATAGTCTTGTTTCTTTGAAGCTGCTTTTTTTAATTCTTCTTGTGACAAATGAGACAGAATGGCTCTTGCTCCATCTATTCTGGGTATGCCATCTACTTTTTCTTTGTAATCTTGAAAGCTAAAATCTTTTCCGTATTCAGAAAACATCTTCTTCCAGGCTTTAAAGTGTAAAGGAACTGTATCTACAACAACTCCGTCTAAATCAAATATCACCGCTTCTAAACTCATATTTTTTATAATAGTATTTTTCGCTTATTCACACCAGTAGGAATTTGTATCAGCTGTGCTTTCATGATAGAATAAAAATATGAAGACGGTCTATTCTGTAACAGAGCTCACCACACGTATAAAAGATCTTCTGGAAGAAAATTTCCGCAGGGTGTGGGTAGAGGGAGAAATAAACAATTTCAAACATCATTCCTCTGGACATATGTATTTTTCATTACAGGATGAAAAAAGCAGTATACGGGCGGTAATCTATAGGACTACAGCACAAAGGATAGGATTTTTGCCAAAGAATGGAATGAAGGTTGTTGCTATGGGTAATATCGGTGTCTATCCTCCACGGGGTGAATATCAGCTCATCGTAGGGTACATTGAACCTGAAGGATTGGGAGCAAAACAACTTGCTTTTGAGGAGTTGAAGAAAGAATTAGAAAAAAAGGGTTATTTTGAACATAAAAAACCCATTCCTCCTTTTCCCAAGAAAATTATAGTGGTAACCTCTCCTACTGGTGCAGCTGTTAGAGACATTGTCAATATTATTTCACGAAGGGCAAGAGGTGTTGAGCTTTACATCTATCCGGTGCAGGTTCAGGGAGAAACAGCAAAATATGAGATAATACAGGCTCTCAGCAAAATAAACACGGGTTTTATAGATGCAGATGTGGTGATTTTATCCCGAGGAGGGGGTTCGTGGGAAGATTTGTGGACATTCAACGAAAGGGAGATAGCGGAAGCAATTCATGCCTGTCGTTATCCTTTAATCAGTGCTATAGGTCATGAGATAGATTTTACCATTGCAGATTTCGTTGCAGACTTGCGTGCACCCACCCCTTCTGCTGCAGCAGAACTGGTTGTAAAGAACAGGTTTGAACTTTTGGAAAAGATAGATTTGATCAGGGATAGTATAAAAAACAATGCTTTGAAGATGTTTGAAATGAGAAAGAGGGAATATGACCTTACCTGGGGAGAAAAGAACATACTTAGGTTTGTTTCCTCATTGCAGGATAGGATGAGGAAAGTTGATGATTTAGAGGAAAAAATAATTAGAGAAATAAACATTGTATATGAAAGAAAAAGGGAAAAACTTAAAGGACTAAAAGAGAAATTGTGTGCGCTTAACCCTGCCTCTATCTTAAGAAGGGGTTATTCTATAACCTATGATGAAAGTGGACGGATAATAAAAACTGTGAAAAGTATTATTCCTGAGTCTACATTAAAGACACAGCTGCAAGATGGTGTTGTTAAGTCCAGGGTAGAGAAAATCTTTCTACAATAATGCCTTCCCTTAAGCCTCCATCGGTGGAGATAATCTCATCTTTCCTGTACAAATTCAGCAATTCCTCCAGGAATATGCATCCTGATACAATTACATCTTCCCTTCCTTTTTCTAATATAGGAAAATGATGCAGTCTTTCCTTTGCAGTTAATCTTACCATCTTCTCTCTTAATTTTTCTATCTCCTTTTTCCTTAGATGAAATCCTGTGGTTTTTTCCCAATCATATTCCTTGAGTTTTAAAGCAATGGCAGAAAGAGTGGTTACTGTTCCTGCATCACCAATGATATCTCTTATTGGATAGCTCAAGAAATCCTTTAATGATTCAGACAATGTATGTCCAATAAAATCCCTTAATTTGTCTAATTCTTTCTTTACTGGAGGATCATGTAATAAGAAGGATTCTGTGAGTTTTACCACTCCTTGAGGGATGCTTAAGACATGTTTTATTCCTCTATCAAAGATGACGAATTCCGTGCTTCCACCGCCTAAATCAAAAAAGAGATTGGTGTTGTTCAGTTTATATTTCTCTTTGAGCAGAAATAGAGCACCCTTTGTAGTAAGTTCTGCTTCTTTCTTTCCGGTAATAATCTCTGGTGAAAAACCCATTTTCTTTACCTTTTTTAAGAAGACATCCCTGTTTTCTGCTTCTCTCAATGCACTGGTGGCTAAAAATGATACCTCTCGGACCTGAAATTCATCTATCTTTTTTTTGAATCCTTCAAGTGCAGATATTGTTCTTTCCATAGCTGAGACTTTAAGCAATTTCTGTTTAGATATACTCTCTCCTGTTCTGACCAATACATTTTGTGAAAAAAGGGGATATATTTTATTTTCCTTTACATCGGCGATGAGTATTCTCAGTGTATTTGTTCCCAGGTCTATGGACGCTATTCTCATCTAAAAAACATTCCTAAAATGAGGTATATTACAATGGATAAAACCATCGCTATAGGCACAGTTAAGATCCAGGCTAAGGAAATATCTTTGATGACCTTTAGGTTTAAGGATGCTATACCTCTGGCCAGACCTACGCCAATCACAGCACCAACCAGGGTATGGGTAGTGGATACGGGAAGACCCAGCCTGGAACAGAGCAAAACAGTGGTGGCTGCAGCAAGTTCTGCCGAAAATCCCCTTGAAGGATTCATGCCGGTGATCTTTCTTCCAATGACAATGATCACTCTAAATCCATAGGTAGCCAGTCCAGCAACGATGCCCAAAGCTCCTGTACCCAAAACCCACACCGGTACATAGACCTCTGATACACCTTCTGTAAATTTATATGCAAATACTGCTCCTGCTAATGGTCCTACGGCATTGGCTACATCGTTTGCCCCATGAGAAAAAGCCATGGAACAAGCAGTCATTATCTGCAATCCTTTAAATATACGTTCTACCTGAGGATACCTTTTCTTGTAAGATACCTCTCTCACCTCCACCTTAGCGGTAAGCGTCTTGGTTATAAAAAATGTAATAGCTGAAATAATAAGAGCAATAAGCAGTACCTTGTTAAATGAGAGACACAGGTGTAGGTTTTTTAAACCTTTATAAAAAATGGCAAAACTAAGTATTAAAATAACTGAGGATGACAGATAAGGTGCATATTTCTTGGCGGCGACAACGGGTTTTTCCACCTGAAGAATCAATCTTTTTACAAAAGAAAAGATGAGAAAGGCAATAATTGCTCCCGTCAGGGGAGAGATGATCCAGCTTAGTACAATTTGCAGAACTTTTGCCCAATGAATGGAGGAAAATCCGCTTCCCACAATACCAAACCCCATGACTGCACCCACTATAGAATGAGTGGTAGAAACAGGCATACCTGAACGGGAGGCGATGTTCAGCCAGATGGCAGCAGCAAGCAAGCTGGATACCATGCCCAGTGCAAATGTATTAGCTGCATAGCTTGTAGGGCTGACTATCCCTTTAGCAATGGTGCCTGTAACATGACTGCCTACAAGCACAGCACCGGCGAACTCAAATATGGCAGCGACTATTATCGCCTGTTTAAATGAGAGAGCGCGTGAGCCAACAGATGTACCCATAGCATTGGCTACATCATTTGCTCCTATATTCCACGCCATGTAAAGTGCAAAGATGGTAGCAAGGATAAGGAGAGTGCTGTGCATATTTACTTGGAGATGATGAGCCTAATCCTGTTGCCCACTTTCTCTGCAGCGTTGGCTACATCACTCGTAGCCTGTATAATTTTCAACCATAACCATAGATCGGCAAAACTAAACTTTTCCGAGGTATTCAATATAATCTTGGTAATCTCATATCCTAACCTGTCTGTTTTATGTTCTTCTTCGTTCAGTTTATCCAGCAGCTCAGTGATATGTTTTGTCTCTGGTCCCCCAAATGAAGATTCTCTCAATGTCTCCAATTCATCAACCACTTTTTTGGATAGATTAGCTACATCCACTACCTTTTCCACAAAGTATTTCACTTTTTCTACCAGCTCGGAGGGAATTTTTATCATTTTAAAAGAAAGTAAAACGCCCACATCTTCTGCTGCATCGGCAACGGCATCTATGGAGGTGATGATTTCCAGTACATCTCCTCGTGCTACTGACATAAATATACTGTTGGGCAAAGAACTCCTGATCTTATTTTTGATTATGTCTGTTTCGTATTCCTTATGAGATATTTCTTCCGCCAGTCTTTGAACTTCTTTCTCCTTCCCTGATAAAAAAGCGTCAAAAGTGGCGGGAATGAGCCTGACACATTCATATGCCATATTCATCATCTCTTGCATTGCCTGGAACGGTGATCTTCTAAAAATATCAAAGATCTTCATTTTTTATAATGTTTCTAAGGTTTTCATCTCTTCTATAATCTTTTTTGCTACATTCATAAAAGCTTTAGCTCCCAATGAATCAGGTTTGCCAACCACAATGGGTTTTCCTTCATCACTACCTGTTCTGATATCTACATCAATGGGTATCTCTCCCAGGAATGGCAGGGAAAGCTGAATACTGAGTTTCTTTCCTCCACCATGGCTAAATATATCCACCCTCTTTCCACAATGAGGACAGATAAAGTAGCTCATATTCTCAATTACACCCAGTACAGGAATCTTGAGTTTTTTAAAGAAATCTACTGCTCTTGCAGCATCTGTTAAAGCTACATCCTGTGGTGTGGTGACAACGAGGCCGCCCGTTACCTTAGTCAGCTGAGCCATAGACAGCTGGGCATCACCTGTCCCTGGAGGAAAATCCACAACCAGAAAGTCTAAATCTCCCCAGCTAACATCTTCCAGGAATTGTTCTACCGTCTTATGAATTAATGGTCCTCTCCAGATAAGTGCTGTTCCCTTGGGAATAAGGTTGCCAATAGAGAATACCTTAATACCCTCTTTTTCCACGGGTAGCATTTTATCTTTTTCTTCCTGGTTTAATCTTATAGCCTCTTCTTCTATACCCATCATCTTCGGTACATTTGGCCCATAGATGTCTGTATCTAGAATGCCTACTCTTTGGCCTGATTTAGCCAGGGCCAGAGCAATATTCACACTTACCGTAGTCTTACCCACGCCACCTTTTCCCGAAGTCGTGCCGATGATGTGTTTTATCCGGGGAACAATATTCTTTTTTTCTATCTTTACATTGACCTTTTTTACACCCTCTATCTTTTCTAATGTCTGGATTATACTTGATCTCAGCTGTTGTGAGATTGCTTCATCTTCTATGCCTAAGGAGCCTTTTACTGTAACTTCTCCGTTTTCATTTATCTTCACATCCTCTACTATGCCTAAACTTACAATATCTTTTGTGTGCTCAGGGAATTTAACCTTTTTTAATTCATTCATGATTCTTTCTTTCATTTTGACCTCCTCAAAGATATTACATAGATTATCACGATTTTTTTTTCTGTCAATTATTTGAATGCCCCCCATCAAAAATCTATATGACACAAATCAAAGATTTAAGCGTAAACATCTCATTACAATTTATATGAAACAACAAGGTGTCGAAGGATTTTTAGAATAATATCTCTATCGCCTTATATGGACAAACGGAAACGCACAATTCACAGGCAATGCATTTTTCCTTGTCAAAGGAAATTTTCATTTCCTTCCTGTCAACAGCAATGGCCTTTGTAGGGCAGATGGAAGCGCAGGCAGTACAGTGGGTGCACCTTTCCTCCAACCATATTATATCCTGGGCAAGAGGCTGCACCTCCACGCCCAGTTCCTGAAGATAATTCATCCCTCTCTGTAATGATTCCCTCTTCCCACTGATCTCTATCATCAGCCTTCCTTCTTCCTTTGGACTGATCTTTGCCTTCAAGATATTCACAACCAGATCATAGTCCCTGATCAGGTGATATGTTACGGGCTGATCAATCAAGGAAGGGGGAAAGGTTAAAACTACTTTCCTCTTCTGCATGTAAAACTCCTTATTCTATTGGCCTTTCTTTGAGGTCTTTAAAGGTTATTCCTGCATCTACAGAAGGAAGCAAAAACACAGGTTCGGTCAATAAAAATTTTCCTCTTTTTATCCATTCCTTGAGTATTTGAGCAATCTCTCGGGCTTTAGCATAACTGGAAAGACCGGCTGCAGGAACCTTCTTTCCCCGAACGGTTATCATACCTGTTTTAAGTTCGGCATAGCTTACCTCACACAAAACCTCCGAGCTGCCCGAAGGATAACTCTTGGAATAGTCCACCACCGGTGCATATATCTCCTCATCACTTACCACTGTATACCTCAGTATTTCCTCATTGAGAATGGGAATGGGCACCCCTATCCCCACCGTCAGATCAGCTCCATACCCTGTTATACTTGTTCCCCTCAACCATTCAGGAGACATCTGCTTCAAGTCTCCCATCACCGCAAGTGTGCCTGAGGCAACCTTTGGGATACCCTCTTCTGTTCTGGGAACATTGGGGTTATGTTGAGTGCCATTCCAGACCACATAACCCACTCCACCCCCCAGGAATATCCTTGTTCCTATACCGATAGTCTTGTAATATGGATCGTTTAAAAGGGGTGAAAGCTGACCCGCGCTACAGTAATAGGCGTTCCCCAGATTGGGTTTCAACATCCCCATATAGGTATATATCACCTTATCGGAGAGGTTTACCGCTACCTCGTAGTTCTGAGTAGCATTTCGTGGATTAAATAAGATAGCTTCATTTAAATCCCTTATGTTAATCCAGGTTTCCAGTTTTTTTCTTGGATAACAGTCTGTTCCATAGGCAGTAGCTTGAAGTTTGATATCCTTGCCTGCCACTAAGTCCTCGATTACATGTCCACCTCCATAGTTGAATCTGCCGGGATAGATTTTGTTTCTGGGGTCATCATCGGGAAGAGCGGTTGCACCGAGATATATGTCTACAGCAGCGAGATCCGCACAGGCGGGAACACCATTAAGATATACCTTTTCTATCTTTATCCTGGGCTTTGAATGTCCAATATTAATCAAGACACCAGAAGAGCACATCGGCCCAAATGTTCCCGTAGTAACTACATCTACCTCCTGTGCGGCTTTTTTTATATCCTTTTCTTTTGCAATATCGATGATTTCCTCAGCCGTTACAACTACAGCTTTCCCCTTTTTTATTTTCTCATTGATCTCAGCAATCGTCTTTGCCATTTAAACCTTCTCCTTTCTTCTCAGCCCTCTAACTAAACCTTGCAGAACCATTGATTACAATTGTTTATCTATACATCCTTAGCCGAATTTTTGTCAAGTTTTACATTCGCTTTAGTAGGTGTATTTCTGGCAGTGGCTAAATTCAGTATACTTGTCAAACAAAAAAATTATGATAATATGAAAACATGGAAGAGGAAGCAAAAAGGGTAAAGTTTTACAAAGCTCAGGTCTGGGGGCAGATAGAGGAAAAATCCATCCCCTCCAGATATATGAAAAACAGGATTATTCTCTTGTCGGTTGATCCCTATCATCTATTTACATCCTGGGAAGTGATGGAAAAACCGCCTTTTATAATCAGAGTATTTGATTTTACCCGCAGGTTTTTTCCGCAGTACAATGAAGTCTTTTCATTTAAAGTAGAAAGTGATGTAGGAAACTGGTATATGAATGGAAAACCCTCGGCTGTCTATCTTGCTCAGATAGGTAAGGTAAAAGAGGGGAAATTTATCCTGATTGCTCAATCAAACATTGTTCAGATGCCCAATGGCTCTGTATCCACCAGCAGGATATGTATGGAGATGAGAAAGATAAGGATAGAGGAAAAAAAGATACTTAAAGAGGAAAAAATGGAACACGCTTATGAAAGATGACTTGGGTTTTTTAAATCTGGTTTTGCATGCCCACCTTCCTTATGTTCGCCATCCTGAATTTGATGATTTTCTGGAGGAGGATTGGTTTTACGAGGCATTGTGGGAAACATATATTCCATTTATAGATATGCTGGAAAGATTATGTTATGAAGATGTGGACTTTAGTATAACACTCAGTCTGTCTCCTACCCTGTGTTCTATGATGGAAGATGAACTGTTAACAGAGAGATTTTTAAGAAAAATGGAAAATTTGAAAGGGCTTATCTTTAAGGAGAAAGAGAGACTGAAGAACACTGCGTTTGAAAAATCTGTAGGAATGTATGAGAAGAGGATGAAAAAGATAGAAGAGATAATTTCACGCTACAATCCTGTTACGAAAGCATTTAAAAGATTTTTTGAAGAAAAAAAACTGAATCTCATCACAACATCTGCTACCCATATCTTTATGCCGCATCTGCGATATGCAGGAAAAGCAAACGAAGCACAGATAAAAATAGGAATTGAGTATTTAAAAACTGTATTCGGTAGAAGACCGAAGGGCTTTTGGCTACCTGAATGTGGATATTACAGGGGTGTGGAAGATATACTGGAGAAGGAAGGTGTGGAGTATTTCTTTGGGGAAACACACTGCATCATGTATGCAGACCACTATCCAAAGAGGGGTGTCTACGCACCGATGTTTACAGAAAACGGTGTTGCTTGCTTTGCAAGGGATACAGAATCTTCCAGGCAGGTGTGGAGTGCAAGGGAAGGTTATCCTGGAGATTTTGATTACAGGGAATTCTACAGAGATGTAGGATTTGATGCTCCTTATGATTACATAAGACCCTACTTGCATAAAGATGGTGTAAGGGGAAACACGGGATTGAAATATTACAGAATCACGGGCAGTAATGTAGATTTAGGAAAGAAAGAACCATACGATCCTGAAGCTGCCAGAAAAAAGACGATCATCCATGCAGAAGACTTTTTATTCAATAGGCAGAAGCAGATGAAATATTTAAATACCATTTATAACAGAAAGCCCATCATAAATGCATTCTACGATATGGAGTTGTTTGGTCATTGGTGGTGGGAAGGGATAGACTTCTTAGAGGAGGTAATAAGAAAAATAGAGAGATTCAACATAAAACTTATAACGCCGGATGAGTATTTGGATGTGTATCCTGAAAATCAGGTAAGCAGGTTGAATGAATCCAGCTGGGGATGGAAGGGATATGGAGAGACATGGTTAAACGGAACAAACGATTGGATATACAGACATCTGTACGAAATGGAAGACAGAATGGAAGAGATGGCAAAAAAATACAAGGACACAAAAGATAAGAGAATATTATTTATACTGTCTCAGATGGCAAGAGAACTGCTGTTAGCTCAATCCTCCGATTGGTTATTTATCATGCATGAAGGCAGTTGCCGCCAGTATGCAGAAAGAAGAGAAAAACTGCATATAAACAGGTTCAATCACATGTATGAAAACCTGAAGAAAAACTTCATAGATGTGGAATTTGCTGAAGAGAGTTATAAAAAAGACAATATCTTTCCAGCCTTGAACTGGAAGGTCTATGCATGTTAAAAATAGGAATAATCTTTTTATTCCTTGTTTTCTCTTCTTATTCCTTTGCACAGGAAATTCACATTGAAGCAGATAACATCACCTATTACGAAAAACAAAAACTCTATATTGGAGAGGGGCATTGTGTTGTTAAAAGAGAAGATGCAACATTAAAAGCGGACAAAATAGATCTTAACAAGGAAACAGGCATCACCCATGTTAAAGGCAATGTAGAATTTCATTCAGGTGACGATTGGATAAAAGGGAAAAAAGGCACAGTAAATGTAAATCTGTGGAAAGGGTTTATTGAAGATGCTACCTTATTTCTCTCCAGAGATTTTTTATGGATAAAGGCAAAAAAGATTGTTATTTTAGATAAAACACGCTTCTACGCAGAAAATAGTGCGCTTACCTCCTGCTTTTGTGAAAACTGGTTGAAGGGGAAGGGTGCTCATCCCAAATGGACCTTTCATGCCAGAAAAGCTTATGTAGTAAGAGATAAATATCTAAAGGCTTATCCCTTGATTTTTAAAACAAGAGGCGTGCCTGTGTTTGGACTGCCATATATATATCGTAATTTAAACAGAAAGAGGAGAACAGGATTCTTAACCCCTTCTTTTGGGTATTCCTCCCGGGGAGGATTTAAATATAGGCAACCATTTTTTCTGGTTTTATCCGATTCTCAAGATGCTACTTTCACATATAATCATGCAGGAAGAAAGGGCAATGGAGTGGATGTAGAATATAGATATTTCTGGACTAAAGATAGTTTTGGTCAGTGGCATGCTACGTTTTTCAAGGAGAAAAAACCGTATGGGGCAAGTGATAAAAAATCTCTCCGTTACAATGTGCATGTCAAGCATACTCAGGATTTAGAAAAATACGGTATCATCAGATCCGATATAAATCATTTGAGTGATAGAAATAACTATCACGTATTTAAAGATGATGAGCTTTCTTTGACCAGTGAAAGGTATGTAACCAGCAAGTTGTGGTGGGAATGGCACAAGGGTGAATATAAACTGTCCATAAACAATTATTATTATGAGGATCTACTTTCAGAAAACAACAAAAGGACACTGCAGAAATATCCACAGTTTGAGGCTTCAATAACGGAAAAAAAGATACCATCCACGCCATTTTATCTGAATACCTCAACCTACTTAACAAGAAATTACAGGAAAGAAGGAGAAAAAGGATGGGTGTATTCATTGTACCCCTCTTTAAAAGCACCTTTTTCCATTTATCAGTTCAGCTTTTTGCCGGAGGGAAAACTGTATTATGATTACAGCTGGTGGAAAGATGAAAATGGCGAAAGACACCATAAGGGAAGAACAATCCCCGAGGGTATATTCACCGTAAGCGCCACGCTGGAAAGAATATGGTTCACAAATAAAGAGAGCACAGAAGGTATAAGACACAGAATCATTCCTCAAATCTCCTACGATTATATTCCTTACAGAGACCAGAGTGAACTGCCCGATTTTATATCCCGCAAGAGCAAGGAAAATGTATTAACCTTTAGTCTGGAAAACAGGATCACACAGAAAAAAAGCGGTAGATATTTTGATCCTCTATATGTGAAATTTTCTCAACCCTTTAACATAAACAAAAAACGCCTTCATCAGAATCCATTTGAACCATTCTATATAGAAGGTGTATATAAGCCTACAGATACATTTTCCTTTGACTGGAAAGCCTATTATTCTACGAGAAAAGGTCTTTTTACACAGAGCAGCGAAAATGCGCACCTGAATGTGGGCATCTTGAAGTTTTCCACCGGCTATGTGATGAACAGGGATTCCGGTTACCTGTTGAGCGATGAGTCGTGGAGTGGAAGACTGGACATATATCCACAATCAGGGTTGAATATTTTCTATTCATTTGAAAAAAATTTAAGATATGGATACTTCCCTCAGAAACGGTTCGGCATAAACTACATGGAGGACTGCTGGGGCATAAGCCTGCAAACATATATAAATGAAACGATGGAAGAAAATAGAGAAGGTATTAAAGAGAGAAAGAAAAATATGGGTATATGGTTTATGTTCACTTTGAAGTCCATCGGCTCGTGGGGTAAAAGGGTATGAAGATTGCCTGCGGCATAACCGGAGCCAGTGGCATGCCTTATGCCGTAAGATTGATAGAATTTTTAGCTCAAACGGAAAACGAAGTATACACAGTTGTATCAGAATGGGGAAAGAAGATTATAAAGTTGGAAATGAACAGAGAATGGGAAGAGATAATTTCTGGATTTAAAGGGAAGGTTTACAATTTTGAAGAGGATGACCTGTTTTCACCGCTGGCCAGTGGCTCTTTTGGTATAGAAAAAACAGTAATTCTTCCCTGTTCTATGAAAACACTATCCGCTATTGCACACGGCTTTTCCCAAAACTTAATAGAAAGGATGGCCGATGTATCCATAAAGGAAGGCAAAATGCTGGTGTTGTGCCCCAGGGAGATGCCCTTTTCTTCCATCCACTTAGAAAATATGCTGAAATTGAGTAAAATGGGTGTAAAGATTGCGCCTCCTGTTCCTGCTTTCTACCCTCATCCAGAAAGCATAGAGGATATAACGGATTTCGTGGTGGGTAAAATACTGGACATATTGAAGATAGAACACAACCTCTTTCGGAGATGGCATGGCAATCCAGCCTATTAATTGCTGCTAAATTTTTAATTCTGTGCACTGTTGTTCTTTAGATTTATACTCTTTATAGCTTTTCAAAAATGCATCTAAACTCTCTTTTAAGTGAGAAAGCGTTTCTACCCACTCTTCCAGGTTTTTCTTTCCTTTTTCTGTAATAGTGTATATACGGCGGGCAACACCCTTTTCCTTTATATTCCACCGTGATTCTAATAATCCTTCCTCTTCCATAGTTCTCAGGATTTTGTATATATAACCTACTTCGTAATTTTCATACTTCACACCGATTCGCTTCAGCCTTTCTATCAAATCATAACCGTGTGATTCTCCACCGAGAAGAAAGAAAAGCAAAAAAGCCCGCAGGAACCTGGGTGGCCTATCACCAGGATAATCTTTTGACCAGCAGCTTACCCTCAATTCTGCCATTACCATATACCTCCCATTTATAAAATATCATTAAACAATATTAGAATATGTTAATATTTGATTTTGTCAACCATTACCATTGCTCAAGTTATTTCCCTAATATCTGTCCTTTTTTTAAAGGAAATCCACGCAGGAAGGAAGAGGCATCCATTTTCTTTCTACCTTCCATTTGAACCTGTTCCAACTTTAAAGCACCATCTTTACACAGGATGTAAAAGGCGTCTCTGTCTATCTTTATTATTTCCCCATAGAAGCTTCCCTTTTCCTTTAATGAAACGGGAAGAGCTTTTAGAATTTTGAGCCGTTTTCCATTTAAAAATGTGAATGTGCCTGGTCTGGGGTTCATGCCTTTTATCTTTCTTACGATTGTATAGACAGATTCTCCAAAGTTTAATCTTCCATCCTCCTTTCTTAAAGGAGGGGCATAGGTAGACAATTTTCCGTATTGCTTTTTTCTGCCAATTCTTCCATATCCTATATTTTCCAAACAGCATAGAAGCATTTTTCTTCCTATGTTTGAGAGTTTCTCTGAAAGTGTGGTGTAGTTGTCTTCCTCATCTATCCTTACCACCCATTGCATGAGAATATCGCCGGCATCGATTTTGCTATTGACCTCTATAATTGTTACACCTGTCAGTCTGTCTCCATTGATGATTGTCCAATTTATGGGAGCAGGCCCTCTATACAGAGGGAGTAAGGAAGGATGAACATTTATCATTCTATGAGGAAAGATTTTGTTCAGTTGCTCAGGGATAAACTTTCCGTAGGATACCACAACGCCTATCTGTGCATTACATTTTTTTATCTCCTCTAAAAACGAAGGCGATTTAAGGTCTTCAGGTTGAATTACAGGAATATTTAAAATTTGTGCTGCTTCCTTCACCGGAGAGGGTGAGATTATTTTCCCCCTTCCACTTTTTTTATCAGGTGTAGTAACTACACGAACTATCCTGTGATGTGAATTGTTCAATGTGTAAAGGAAAGGAACCGCCCATTCGGATGTGCCAAAAAATACAATATTCATCCAGTTTTCAGGCGCATTTTCCTTCGATAATTGCGAAAGAGTTCTTTCCTTAAGGGTGAGATGCGGTCAATAAACAGTATGCCATTTAGATGGTCAACTTCATGTTGTGCTACAACGGAAAAAAATGTATCCGTCTCTATTGTTTTTTCCTCTCCTTTTCTGTTTATATATTTTATCTTTATATATTTTTCTCTTGGTACCGGTGAGTAAAAATCGGGAATGCTCAAGCATCCCTCTTCATGTTCTTCAAACTTGCCTGCATTTTCTATGATCTCGGGATTTATCATCTCAACCAGACCAAAACCGGGGTCATTCTTTTGCAAATCTATGATGGCTACCCTTATATTTATTCCTACCTGAGGAGCAGCCAGGCCAATACCCCCATACTTATACATGATCTCCCTCATATTATCCAGAAGCTTTATTATGCTATCATCTATCTCCTTTACCTCTTCTGATTTAGCTCTCAATATCTTATCAGGGTAGGTTATCAATTTCACCTTCATCTTCTCATCCCTCATCATCCATTTAATGGCCCCAATGGGAATTGAACCCATGTCCCCGGCTTGAGAGGCCGATGTCCTTACCACTAGACTATGGGGCCATAGCTGGGGAGCAGGGATTCGAACCCCGATTGACGGATCCAGAGTCCGCTGTCCTGCCGTTAGACGACTCCCCAATACACTAAAAAAATTTAACATCCCCAAAATAATAAGTCAACACTATAGTAATCCTCCATAGCCCAGGTTGTAGATCTCCTCTTCTGTAGGTCTCTCACCTGTTGCAATACGGGGTAGTATAAGATCCAGTGACGACCTGCTACTGCATATGGCACCTGCAGGTATGCCAAGGATTACCACCTTTTCGACATAACCGATACTCAAGTAATTGCCAGGCTGAACGGGAAGGCCACGAAAAAATGTTCTGGCTTTATCTTTTATCGCCAGATATGTTACATCATCGGGGTCTACAGATGCGCCACCTGTTATCAGTATTACCTCACATCCAAGTTTAATGGATTTTTCTATCTCCATCTCTATCACTTCCTTTTTATCTGGCGCTTTTGCAGTATGGATAACATTACAGTTGCAAATACTTTTTATCTTACGTTTCAAAAGAGGTGTAAATGTGTCCTTTATCCTTCCATAGAAAACTTCGTTGCCTGTGGCGATGATGCCTGTATTTTTTTTCAAAAAAGGCTTGACAGAAACTATACCTCCTCTGGCTATTTCCTTTGCTCTTTCAATAATCTTCCTTGATGTAAACAGTCCCAAGATGCGCACAGAGGCAATTTTCTGCCCTTTTTCTACTATTTTATTTGAAGGTAAAGTGGGACAACTGGGAACTTTTAGTAGATTGAATTGAAGGAGTTTTTCTCTGTCTACCTTTGTCAATCCTTTGAAGGAGGAGTATATATTTATCTTTCCCTCTGAAGGCTGCCTGTCTCTGTATGTTCCTTCTCCCATTAAACTTTCTGCTAACTCAATTGCCGCATCGTCTTCATGTATTTCGTCAGGCGAGAGGTTGATAGTATATACATGTTCTTTCCCTAAACGCTTGAATTTCTCAACGTCTCCTTTCTGAATTATATATCCTCTTTTAAATAAAGGACCCTTGAATCTTTTCTCTGTGTCTACAAGTGTTACATCATGTGCCAATGGTTTGCCGATCGCCTGCTCTATCTTGATTTTTTCAATGCGACTCAAAACATATCCTCTTTAAACCTAAGAGTTTTTGTGCTGAGGCAATGGTCACACCATAGAATATAACAATTCTGCTTTTGTTATCCTCCTTAAATGTCTTTATTATTTCATCGATCTTTCCATCAGCGATTGTATTGCCATTTGCTAGAGTTAAGAAAGAGCCTGCTACAATATCTTTCATGTTTCTTTCGTCTTCTATTAGAACACCGTAAAAATTTTTATCCTTATTTTTACCATCACATATCCTTATATTTTCCTTCCCTATTTTTTTTATCAGAGCTTCAGCGATGATGGGTTGTAATCCCACCATCCCTACGGTAAGAAACATGCCGTATCTACGAGAAAAACCATAAGCTATTCTCTGTGCACATCTTTTAGCCTCTTTTCCATTGCAGTGCACTGTTCCTTCTATTAGATTCAGATGCTTTAAGACGGCATTGGTGCAAGCTATAAACAGTGCTCGATTTTCAGATGTATTTAAATCTATATTTAATATATCTTCTATTTTACCCTGAAAGTTTATAGCACCTGTGCTGAATGCCTGTCCCTTATTTCCTTTAAAATCTGCTTCTATCAGCGTTTCTTCTTCATGGGGCGAAGACAGGTGGGTTTTAACCTCAATATTTTCATGCTGGAGACTGTTTTTTTCCACAATGTTTATAAAATTTTCCTTTAATTCTTCAATCATGCTCATTTTATAGATTATCAAGCTGTCTATAGGAAATTGCTTGTTCTGTGTTCATTGAAGTTTTTAGAAAATCATCAAACCAGTAAGCGTCTTTATTTGTTTTGAAAACCATAAGTTGCGATGCATTTTCCAGACCTGGAGAACGATGATATTGCATATAGATGTGTTCTGGTGTTGTTCCCACTACTTCAATCTTTCCTGTGGAATGAGACATTATAAAGCGCGCCCTTCCAGCCAGACCGGAAACCTGCATCCTTGCTTTTCTAAATATCTCATAAGATTCAACTACTGGCACAGCATAAATTCTGTTTCCCAGTGTAGGGCGACACTGAAACACATAGTATGAAGATACACCCATAAAGGAAAGTCTACGAAATAGCTCTGCTAAAGTATCAGGGTTATCGTTAACTCCTCTGATGAGCGGTGTTTGATTGACGACAACTGTACTTGCTTCTAACAGTCGTGTAATGGCGTCAATGCTGACAGGAGTTAACTCTCTGGGATGGTTGAAATTTGTCACTATATAGATGCGTTTTTGAGGTAAACTGTATCGGCTCAGCATTTCAATTAAAGATGGATCTTCTGTAATCCTGTATGGATTAAACGCAGGTATTTTTGTCCCTATACGAATAATCTTTACATGTTCAATGCAGCGTATCCTTTGTATAAAATCTTCCAGTTTTCTTGTAGACATAATCAGTGGGTCACCACCCGATAAGAGAACATTGGTAATCTCAGAATGATTTCGGAGATATTGCATACTTGGAGAAACATTGTGAGTTACCTCACTATCTCCATTCATAAATAAGCGCTTACGAAAGCAAAAACGGCAGAATCCTCCGCACATATTGTTGACAAGCAAAAGAGCTGTATCTGGATATTTATGTTCCAATCCTGCTGCTTTTACATAATGTGCCTCTTTGGAGGCATCGAGCCTGCCCCATGGTATCAGTTCTCCTTCATGGGGAACAATTATCCGTCTGATAGGGTCATTTTCATTTGACCAATCAATTAAGGATAAGTAATAATCATTAGCCCTGAATGCAAATTTTTTTGTAACCTCTTTTAATATTCGCCGTTGCTCAATGGGAATTTGAGTAACCTGCAGAATATCGGTAATATATCTAATCTTCTTCACATATCTTCCTTTTAGTTAGTTGTTTCTATTTTATTTATTTTTATTGCGCCTGTCAAATTCATGGTTTTTATTAAAAAGAATGATAACGCCCAAGCTCACCTATAGGAGCGGGATAGCGGTCAGGCGAAGCGTTTTGTTAGATGTTTAATATTTTCAACAAAAAATGCAAGAAGTTCAGGGTCAAAGCAATGGCTGTTTTCTTTCATAATCCGTAAGGCTGCTTCAGGCTTAAACGCAGGGCGATAAGGCCTGTTACTTGTTAGCGCATCATAACAATCGGCAATTCGGAGTATCCGCGCAACCAAGGGAATTTCATCCCCTTTTAATCCCTCGGGATAACCACTCCCGTCAAAATTTTCATGATGATATAGGATAGCATTTCCTATTAACTCATCAAAGAGTAAAGGCCTGATAAGATTATATCCCAATTTCGTGTGATGTTTAATCATGATAAACTCAGCTTCTGTCAACTTAGTCGGCTTATTTAAGATTTGTTCATTTATACCCATTTTTCCAATGTCATGAAGCAGGCCTGCTCGATATATCACCGGAATCTTTTCTTTCGGAAAATTTAACTGGTGGTTTAAAGTAACAAAATTTACTGCCATCTTAGCTACATGTTCTGAATGTCCTTTCGTATACGGATCTCTTAATTCAAGAGCTCGAGATAGAAGGAGGGATGTTCGTTCAATTACTTCCGATAACTCAATAACCTTCTTTCGTTCAATCTTTATTTTTTCTTGTTGCTCGGCGATGGTTTGTTGCTGCTCCCTTATTTTATCATGTTCAGTCATGTTTCTATCTCCTCATAGCATTTAACTGTATAATTCACTCTTTAAAGCTACATTACTATTTAAAGCTACATTACTATCCCTCATAATTTCTGTCAAGAAAAGCTCTTTAAGCACCTTAAAAACAATATAACTTCTTTGCTACTCCTACAGAAATAGCGGGCTTTTGAATATTTTTTATAACCGACTACGATAGATATATCATCTTCTCTCAGCACCTTAAATGCATCTTCATCCGTTCTGTCATCGCCTATGTAAATTTTTAATATTTCTTCTCTCAGATTAAGCAGATGTTTCATCTTTATTACTGCCTTTCCTTTATCCCAGTTGATATTTGGTCTTACCTCATAAACCTTTTTCCCGGAGGTTATTCTCAATGTCTCATGGTAGGGACCGATGATATTCTGAATGATTTTTTTTATATCCTTCGCAGGTCTTCCTGCGACATTGCGGTAATGAACACTTAAGGTCAGACCTTTGTCTTCAATCAGAATGCCATCTATTGTATTTAATTGTACCTTTAATTTTTTGACAACATTTTTTAGAAGGGGTTTTGTTCTCTCTGCCTCCGGATGCACCCAACAATGTTCTTTATAAGAAATTTCAAAGCCGTGATTCCCGGCATATATTATACCTTCAATCCCTATGAGATCTTTCACTTCACTTAATGAGCGACCGCTGATAATACCTATGGAGATACATGGATTTTGGGAAAGATCGATCAAAAGCTTTCTTGTTTCAGGTGAAAGTTTAGCTAATGATGGGTCTTTGCAGATAGGCACCAGTGTTCCATCATAATCCAGGCACAACAAGATATGTTTGTTTCTTGTTTTATTCTTTATTTCAGAGAAAGAGTTAAACAGATATTTTTTCACAGGTATACTATATCTTCCTTACGATACAACGATAAAAATAACAAAAGATAATCACGAATGTGTCTGGTAATAAGAAAATTGTCCTTTATATGTTCTCTTCCGTTTTCCCCCAACTTTTTTGCATATTCGGGATCACTTAAGAGTTGTTTTATCCAGTAAGCTGTTCCTTCTATGGTATGGGTTAGTATGCCAGAATATCCATGTATAATCTGTAATGGTATGCCTCCCACAGCAGATGCAATTACCGGTTTTGCCTTCCATAAGGCCTCGGAAACGGTGAGTCCAAAGCCCTCGCGTAAGGATTTCTGAAGTATAATAGTTGAACCTCTTTGCAGGGCATTTATCTCTAAATGAGAAGCGGGAGAAAGATGCAATACAAATATATCCTTGTCCTGTTTTGCTTCTTCCATTACCGCCTTAAGCACCTTTTTACCCTCCGGATCATCTGTTGCTCCACCTCCGGCTAAAACAAGCTGACAATCCATGTGTTTTTTTACAAGACGATAGGCCCTTATTACACCTACAGGATCTTTTAAATAATCAAACCTTGAAATTTGGGTTATAACGGGCTTCTCTCTATCAATACCATATCCTTCAAAAACAGAGTCTATGAATTTTTCAGGTAAATCTCTATTTTTCTCACTCAAAGGATCTATGGAAGGAGAGATGAGAATCTGTTTAGTAGAGATATCTCGACCAAATGTAGGAGCGGAGAAGACAACGGTATCATATTTTTCAATGTAGCTTTTCAGAAATGACCAAATACGCTTATTGGGATTGGAAAAGTCGATATGACATCGCCAGATCCAGTTCCTTCCTATTTTATTTCTTTTTTCAATAAGTGCAGCAGGTTGAGGATCATGAACAAATATTATGTCACCGTAAAAGTCTATCTCCTCTGCATTTTTTTGGTTGACATCCAAAAAGTAATTTAGTTCATCATCTGTAATTTCTACCCTTGCAGAGTGAAGGGCGTTGTGTATCTTTTTGCTTATCACAAAGAATTTTTCATCACCCTTTATAACGTCCCATCCTACATTCACACCCAGCTCTTTTAAAAGTGGTATTATTCTGGTTAATATCTCTGCTACTCCACCACCCACAGCAGTAGAATTTATGTTCTGAATCGTTTTTCCAGAAATCCTATCCGCTAAAAGGTGCAACTCATCAATTATCTCATCTCCAACAATTTTTCTATATTCGCCTAACTTAATCATTTTTAGTTTTCCTTGCAGATGATAGAGATTATCTTTTCTCTCAATCCTTCCAGTGTGTATGTGTAAGGATCTAAATGGGAAATTTCTGCGGCGATTCTGTCTTTGCCTAAGTCTCTTAGCCATCTGGAAAAGTCGTTGTCCACCTTTCCCAACCTTATCCGGGCCTCAAAGATGTGAAAGTAAAGAGAACTCTTTGATATCTTCCTCAAGATTTCTTTAAACTCTTTTAGGTTATGAGCAATATAAGGTGTGGGTAAGATAAATGTTTTGCAAGCCATGAAGTGAAATTCACTGCCTTCGGTACAATTTCTAACCGGTCTGTTTTTGTCTATGTGCTCTTCTAAGATTTCAATGAACCTATTTCTCAACTCTCTTATGCTTGGAAAGTCGACTATATCTACACTGCCGATTTCTTCTCCCAGGGTTTTTTCCTCCAGTACATCGCTGATCCAGTAGGCAAAATCATTGGCTGGTTCCGGTAGTAGATAATGGTGCTGTTCCAGGAACTTATGGGTGTGATAAAAGATGGAGGAATCAGGGACAACCTTTATTCCCTCCAGAAGTTCTATCACATTTTTAGATTTCTTGTTTAAAATTTCTACCAGGTTAAATTGGGTATGAAAGTAAAATGGTTCAGCCATTTCAAATTTCTTCCAGACCAAGTTTAAAAATCTCGGATAAAATCTTAGCCGTCCAGCGATAGATGTTGTTTTCTTTTACAATTTCTCTCATTCTCTGCATCCTCTTTTCCTTTTCCTCTTGGTCCATCTCCAGCGCCTTCTTTATCGTGTCTGCAAACTGGTCTGTGGCGAAAGGATTTATAAGCAATGCTGTCTCAAGTTCTCGAGCAGAACCCGTAAATCTACTCAAAATTAAAACACCATCATTATCCCATCTGGATGCGACAAACTCCTTGGCAACGAGATTCATCCCGTCATGAAGGGAACTGACAATGCATACATCCGCCAAGCGATAGTAGTTTATCAGGTCTTGTTGACAGAAATGAGTCTTACGCAATATGATAGGTTGCCAATCTTTGAACTGGTATTTTTCGTTGATTTCAACCATCAGGTGATATACCTCGTCATTATAGTTCTTGTACTGTTGAAGATGAATGCGAGAAAGGGGGCCTAATTGAAGAAAGGTGAAGCGACCGAGATACTGGGGATATTTTTCAAAAAATCTATCAATTGCCCTAAATCGTTCCAAGATACCCTTTGTATAATCAATCCTATCTACACCTATACCTATAAACCTGTTCTTTAATCTGTAATCCCTTTTTATTCTTTTGATATTTTCCTCAACCTCTGGCTTTTTTGACATATTTTCTATTCTTTCAAAATCCACACCTATGGGGAATGGTCTGATCAGTGTTTCCTTCTCACGATGAGTTACAGAAGATCTTTCCCGATCTACCTTTGCTTCAATGAAATGATCTACTGTATCTAAAAAATTTTGACAGTGATAGCGAATATGAAAACCTAACAGATCGTTTCCTAAAAGACCTTCTAATATTTCATTACCCCAGGGACATATTCTGAATGTCTCTTCATTGGGCCAGGGAATATGCCAGAACTGAGCAACTGTAATATCCGGCCTTCTGTCTTTGAGAATTTTAGAAAGCAGGGCGAAATGATAATCCTGGATAAAAACAAAACCCTCATCTTCTCCCATCTCCTCCAGTACAATTTCGGCGAATTTTTCATTTACCTTCCGGTACATATCCCAGTCCGATTTTCTAAAAACAGGCATGGTGTAGGCATTGTGACAGAGTGGCCATAATCCTTCATTGGCAAATCCAAAATAATATCCATTTACTTCCTCTTTATTCAACCAGACCCTTCTCAGTGTATAACTGGGATTTTCTGGGGGAACCTGAATGTGGTCGTTTGAATCCACAACATCTTTGTCTGCTTCACCGGAGCCGTGGGCAACCCATGTTCCTCCACAGATCTGCATTACGGTGTTTAATGCCAGTGCCATGCCACTGACAGGCATAACGCACCTGATTTCATCTTCAAAGAATCTGTGAAGGTAGGGTTCTCTGTTGGATACAATTATAAACCTATATGATCCTATCTTTGTTTTGACTACTTCTCTTAACTTATCTTTATCCCATACCACTTTTATTATTCTATTTGCTTTCTGGATAACTGTCAATCTATCTCAGTGCATGTTGTTCGATAAATGTTTTCACTTTCTTAATGGAAGCATCGATAACGGTAAATCTCTCTTTCTTTTTCTCTATATCTTGTAGAGAAGGTGGTATGGGTGGAAACATACCTATACTTTCTTTTACAGGTTTTTGAAATTTTGCAGGATGGGCGGTAGCTAAACAGATTAGTGGTTTTTCCTTATCTCTAAGTTTTCTTCCCACCCTCACTCCAACTGCAGTATGAGGATCGAGAATGTATCCCGTTTCTCTGTAAAAGTCTCTTATCTCTTCTATTGTTTCAGTTTCTGAAGCCTTTGCAGAGAGGAAATCTACTTGAACTGTTTGTAACCTCTGTTTGTCTATCTTTATCTCTCCATATTTAGAAAATGTGTCCATCAGTTGTCTTACTTTTTCACCGTCTTCATCAAACAGGTAATACAGGTAACGCTCAAAATTGCTGGCTATCTGTATATCCATGGAGGGGCTTATGGTATTTACAACCTTGCCCTTTTTGTAGATGCCCGTGTTTACGAATTTTGACAGTATATCATTTTCATTCGTAGCGAGGATGAGTTTGTCTATATTGAGCCCCATTCTTTTGGCTATAAAACCAGCAAAGATATTACCGAAATTGCCCGTGGGAACACTGAAGTAAACAGAACCTTCAGTGGAAATCTGAAAATAGGCGTAAAAATAGTAGATGATTTGAGCTAAAATGCGCGTCCAGTTTATGGAATTTACTGCTCCCAACATGTATTTTTTCTTAAACTCACTGTCGGAGAATATCTTTTTTACAATGTACTGGCAGTCATCAAATGAACCCTTTATAGCAATACAGAATACATTTTTGTCTTTTACCGTAGTCATCTGTTTTTGCTGGATGGGACTGACCTTTCCATAGGGGTAAAGGATGAATATATTCATATTCTTCTTACCCTTAATTCCTTCTATGGCTGCACTGCCTGTATCACCGGATGTAGCTCCCAGTATATTCATCTTTTTCCCCTCTTCCTGCAAAATGTATTCAAATAGATTACCCAGAAATTGGAGGGCGATATCTTTAAAAGCAAGTGTTGGTCCATGGAATAGTTCTGCAATATATATACCGGCTTTTTTTACCACCGGCACAATCTTCTCCGTATCAAAAGAAGAATAACTCTTCTGAATAAGTCTCCATAGTGTGTTTTCCTCTATCTCATCGCCGATATACATCTTCATTAGATAAAGTGCCAGCTCTTTAAAATTGAGCGAAGAAAGGTTCTCTTCAACAACGGGGATATACTGAGGAACGAGTAAACCACCATCATCAGCAAGCCCCATCTTCACTGCTTGTATGAATGAGATATTCTTTACTTTGCTCCTTGTGCTTTTGTAAAGCATACTATAAATTAGTGGGAACGTAGTTTAAAGTCAATCTATTCATTGACAAAAATACTGAATATGGATAGATTAATTGAAAGGCCGAAGTGGCGGAATTGGTAGACGCGCTAGATTCAGGATCTAGTGGAGGTTTTTCTCCGTACGGGTTCGAGTCCCGTCTTCGGCATTTATTTTTATCAGGCAAGAGGAGAAAAGGATGAAAGAGAGCTTCTTATTTACTTCAGAATCTGTGTGTGAAGGTCATCCAGATAAAGTGGCAGATCAAATCTCTGATGCAATCTTAGACGCCATAATAAAGGATGATAAAAACTGTCGTGTGGCCTGTGAGACGCTGCTTACCAGGGGTATAGTATTTGTGGCGGGAGAAATTACAACTACCGCTTATGCTGATATTCCTGAGATTGTTCGAGAGGTGGCAGAAGATGTCGGATATACGGATGCCTCTTATGGATTTGACTATCATTCCTGTGGCATAATAACATCCATTCACACTCAATCACCGGACATTGCAATGGGAGTAAATAAAGGCCACGGTGTTCTGGGTGCTGGAGACCAGGGAATGATGTTTGGCTATGCTACCGATGAAACCCCCGAATACATGCCTGCAACCATTGCTTATGCTCATAAAATTGCTAAAAGACTGGCGGAAGTGAGAAAAAAGGGTATACTTCCTTACCTGCGTCCGGATGGTAAATGCCAGGTATCTATCCGCTATTTAAATCATAAACCAGAAAAGGTGACAGCGGTGGTTGTTTCTGCTCAACATAGCCCGAAGATAGAAATGGAGAAATTGCGCAAGGATATTCTGGAATATGTAATAGAGTATATTATTCCCAAGGACAGGTGGGATGAAAATATAAAGATCTACATAAACCCCACCGGCAGATTTGTAGTGGGAGGACCGCAGGCAGATACCGGTCTTACAGGCAGGAAGATTATTGTAGATACATATGGTGGTGTGGGTTCCCACGGTGGAGGATGCTTCTCTGGAAAAGACCCCACGAAGGTTGATAGATGTGGATCATATATGGCACGCTATGTGGCAAAAAACATTGTTGCTGCAGGATTGGCAAAGAGTTGTGAGGTGCAAATTGCCTATGCCATTGGTGTGGCGGAACCCGTTTCTCTCATGCTGCATACCTATGGAACGGGCATCATGCCTAAGGAAGAGATAAGAAAGTTGATTCTATCTACTTACGATTTAACGCCTGCCGGTATTATAAAAAAACTGGATCTTTTAAGACCCATATACAGGAAAACTGCTGTTTATGGCCATTTCGGTAGAGATGATGAGGATTTTACATGGGAAAAAACAGATACAGCAGAAATTTTGAGGAAAAAGGCAGGGATATGATAATGGATTATCACATAGCGGACTTGAGCTTATCCTCTTCAGGTGAGAGAAGGATAGAATGGGCAGAAAAAGAAATGGGGGTGTTGAGATTAATAAAAGAGCGCTTTCAGAAGGAAAAACCACTATCTGGTTTGCGTATTTCAGCCTGCCTGCATGTAACTACCGAGACGGCAAATCTGGCTCTTACCCTGAAGGCTGGAGGGGCAGAGGTTTACCTGTGTGCTTCTAACCCGCTTTCCACCCAGGATGATATAACAGCGGCTTTAGTAAAGAATGGAGTTGCTGTTTTTGCCATAAGAGGGGAAGATAGAGATACATATTACAATCATATAAACGAAGTTCTGGACAGAAAGCCACATATTACAATGGATGATGGGGCAGATCTTACCTCTGTCATCCACAGGGAAAGAAAAGATCTGGCAGGTAACATCCTGGGTGGTTCAGAAGAAACAACAACGGGAGTTATTAGATTAAGAAGTTTGGAGAAAAAGGGCCTGCTTTTATTTCCTCTGATAGCAGTAAATGACGCTAATACAAAACATCTTTTTGACAACCGCTATGGCACAGGACAAAGTGCAATAGATGGTATTATCAGGGCAACAAACAGATTGATTGCAGGTTCCACCTTTGTTGTGTGCGGATATGGTTGGTGTGGCAAAGGAATTGCCAAAAGAGCGCAAGGGTTGGGAGCAAATGTTATTGTTACTGAAGTAAATGCATTGAATGCATTAGAAGCAGTGATGGATGGTTTCAGGGTTATGCCCATCGCGGAGGCAGCTAAAATCGGTGATTTCTTCTGCACTGCAACGGGGAATACCAATGTGATTACTAAGGAACACTTTGAATTGATGAAAGATGGGGCAATTTTAGCCAATGCGGGACACTTTGATGTGGAAATAGATGTGCGAGGATTGAAGGAGAAAGCGATAGGATTTAGAAAGATTAGAAAATCTGTTGATGAGTATACATTACCATCCGGCAGGAAGATATACCTCTTAAGTGAAGGAAGATTGGTGAATTTAGCTGCGGCTGAGGGACATCCATCCGCCGTTATGGATATGAGTTTTTCTAACCAAGCTCTATGTGCAGAGTTTTTAGCAAAATCAGGTGAAAAGCTGGAAAAGAAGGTATATCCTGTTCCTTTCGATATTGATAAAAAGGTAGCACAACTAAAACTGGATGCAATGAATGTTTCTTATGACAGTTTAACGGAGGAGCAGGAAAAATACCTCTCCTCCTGGGAAATGGGAACTTAGGATTTTTTGGGAAGCAGGGCTACAATGATTAGTCCCACTATCTGGAGCCAGAATCCTGCTCCCAGCCACATCCAGAAGTTTCTCTTCTTCAGCAGTGCCACTATCCCACAGATTACTCCAAATATTATTCCCCAGACCAGAACGCCCATACCGAGATTGGATGATTGAAACAGAGAACTCTGGGGTACGGTTATACCCAACTCTCCATGAAGAACATGGGCAATCTCTTCACCACCTGTCATAATAAGGATGAAGGCGATCATAAGTCCTAATATGAACAAGCACACTCCCCATACTGTATAATGACGCTTCCAGTTAACCGTATCTTCCTTTACCGCTTCCATGGCCCCTCCTTATATAAGATTACTTGGTTTCAATTATATAATGAAAGTTTTTTTAAAGCAAGTTGTTAATGGTTGACAAATGTTCTGAGGTTTGCTTGACAAACAAATTTGCTTGAATATATTAAGAATGCAATGCGGGAATAGCTCAGTTGGTAGAGCACGACCTTGCCAAGGTCGGGGTCGCGGGTTCGAGTCCCGTTTCCCGCTCTATTGGCGGCGTAGCCAAGTGGTAAGGCACGGGTCTGCAAAACCCTGATCCCCGGTTCGAATCCGGGCGCCGCCTCCTGTAGAAAGGCCGGGGTGGCGGAACTGGTAGACGCAAGGGACTTAAAATCCCTTGAGACTTTGTCTCGTGCGGGTTCAAGTCCCGCTCCCGGCACCAGCATTCCCTGGTATTTGTCATTATATTGCTTTTTTTCGCACTTTGTGTATACTTATGCGTGCGTGTTTAAGAGGTGAAATGGAGGTTTTGAAATGAGGGTGGTAGTATTTACAGGTCCTGGATGCCCATGGTGTAAGAAGGTGAAAGATTATCTAAAGAGAAACCACATTTCTTTTAAAGAAGTAGATGTGTCGAGAAACGCAAGTGCACAGAGAGATATAATAAGAATGACAGGACAGATGGGTGTTCCTGTAGTTCTAATCGGCTCAAGAGCTGTGGTAGGTTTTAATAAGAGTAAAATTGATAAACTATTAGGGTTGAGGAAACAGGCATGATCTACGATGATGAGATGGAAACACTACCCCGGGAAGCATTGGAAGCATTGCAGTTGAAAAGATTGAAGGCACTGCTGGAGAGGGTCTATGCAACGGTGCCTTTTTACAGAAGGAGATTTGATGAATGTGGTGTAAAACCGGAGGATGTAAACAGTCTTTCTGATTTAAGAAAATTACCTTTTACTACCAAGGATGATTTAAGAGAAAACTATCCCTTTAATATGCTTGCTGTGCCTATGGAACAGGTAATAAGAATTCATGCTTCAAGTGGAACCACAGGCAAACCCACTGTTATTTGCCATTCAAGAAGGGATATAGAAATATGGGCTAATTTAATGGCACGCTCCCTTATGGCAACGGGGGTTACAAAGGGAGACAGTATTCAAAATGCATATGGATATGGTCTGTTTACAGGTGGCTTAGGTGTCCACTATGGAGCAGAAAAGATTGGAGCGGCGGTAATACCTATGTCGGGGGGAAACACAAAACTGCAGATACAGGTTATGCACGATTTCAAACCCACTGTTTTAACCTGCACTCCATCTTATTCTCTCTATCTGGGTGAGATGGCAGAGGAGATGGGCTACAGTAAAGATGATATTTATTTAAGAATAGGTGTTCTGGGAGCAGAACCGTGGAGTGAAGGTATCCGCAGACAGATAGAAGAAAAGTTGGGGATAGATGCTCTGGATATCTATGGATTGAGCGAGATGATGGGACCGGGGGTAGCCATTGAATGTAAAGAGGCAAAACACGGCTTACATATCTGGGAAGACCATTTTATCCCTGAAATTATCAACCCCGATACCGGTGAAGTTTTGCCAGAAGGTGAAGAGGGAGAACTGGTTATAACCACGCTTACTCGTGAGGCAACACCTCTTATAAGATATAGGACAAGGGATATCACCTCTATAATTAAAGAACCCTGTATATGCGGTAGAACACACAGGCGTATTGCCCGTATCAGTGGAAGAACAGATGATATGCTGATCATAAGAGGAGTAAATGTCTTTCCCTCTCAGATAGAACAGGTGCTGATGCAGGTTGAAGGGGTAGAACCGCACTATCAACTGATATTAGACAGCGAAAAGGGTCTGACTACACTGGAGGTAAGGGTAGAGGTAAGTGAAGGTATTTTCTCTGACGAGGTGAAAAGATTGGAGAATTTGAAAAACAAAATTCAAGCAGAAATAAAGGAACACTGCATGATAACAGCAAAGGTGACCTTAGCAGAACCAAAGAGTATTGAGCGCAGTGCGGGTAAGGCAAAGAGGATAATTGACAGAAGAAAAACATAGGAGAATGCCATGATTGTAAACCAGGTATCCGTATTTTTGGAAAACAGAGCAGGAAGACTGCTGGAGGTAACAAAGCTTTTAGGAGAGAATAACATAAATATAAGGGCGTTGTGTGTTGCCGATACTTCAGATTTTGGCATTCTACGCATGATCGTTGATGATACAGATAGAGCAATATCTATCTTAAGGGATGCAAATTTTTCGGTTGCCAAGACACCTGTTATTGCGGTAAAGGTAACCGATAAACCCGGCGGATTAGCTCATACCTTAGATGCTTTTCTTAAAGCAGGATTAAATGTGGAATATACATACGCTTCTTTAACCCGTGAAAAAGACAAGGCCATACTCATCTTTAAGATAGAAGACATTAAACAGGCAATAGACAGACTCTCTCAACAGAATATAGAGGTTTTGACAGAGAAAGAGGTAAAAAACTTGTAGGGTTAAAATAAATGCAAGGGAAAGGTTAAGGTTCTCTTTATCACGTTTAACATGCCTTTGCTCAAGGAGGTTATGGGAACGGGATAAGCTGTCATCTTGCCTTCGATTTTACCTTTCACACGGAATGATAAACCGGTAAAGCTCTTCTCTTTCCCGCCTATAATCCATCCTAAGACAGGAATAGAGGAGATGATTCTATTTATAGTTCTAAATGTAGTGAAGGTAACAATACCATTTATATATTTGTCTGAAAGTCTGTAATCTCCTGCGAAAAATATATCCAGTTCTTTCCCCCTTATTATCAATGGATTTTCATCTTCTATACTGAGTAAACCATTATTCAACTTTATACTGGCAAAAATCTCCTTATAAACCAGTCCTTCTTTTATCTGTGGGAAATTTAGAGTAAGAAACTCGGCAATGTTTGTTACGCTAAATACTTTATACAGTGCAGGAAAATGCTTTATCTCTCCTTTTTTTGCCTCAATATTTATCTCTCCTTCTACATTGTTTAAATTGATTTCTCTACTTGTTTTTACATACCCTCTTCCCTGAACATATTCCGTTTCCACAGAGGAGGCAAAGAGTTGCCTGAATAAAGTATTGTCTCTAAAGGCAAAGCGAATAATGGGCTGTTTTTCAAGATTTACAGTGCAAACAAAGAGAAAATAAGGAGCAAAGGAACGAATATAGAGTGTACTTTCTTCAAAGTTCACATTCGCACATACATCTTTCATTGTGGCTGTCATCTCTTCATTTTCAAACCTTAACCTTTTAATGGCAACATTCACATAGAATGAAACATTTTCAGGAATAGAGGGAAGAATAATTTTTCTCTTTTTATCAGAAAACAGCAGAAAATTGTCTGTTTTTACATCACCCAGAAAAACATAATGCTTGTTTCTTTTTTTTCCATCCACCGAAAATGTCAACTTGTTGCCTTCGTATACCATCTTGCCTTCGGGAATATATATATGATTTTTTTGCGAATACACGGTGAATGAAGCATCATCTATACCCCATTCTGTCTTTAATTTCTCCACATCTAATTTTCCCTCTATCTGAGGATACAGATTTATAGAACCAGAAATTAAAGCGGACTTTACTGGAAACTGATACTGGATGAGCTTTTGCAGAGAAGCAGGGTTGAAACGATTGAACGTTAAATGACAGAAGACAGGCTCAAATTCTCTGGACAGTTTCATTTCTCCTTCCATCTGCCCGGATTTGTCCCTTACAATGAAATGCTCGATATTGGTATAATTTTCAGTATGCTTGCCACAAACAGAAACGAGGAGGCCATCTTCAGTGGTAAATTTTACAGTAAAAGAATATCTCTTGAAGTCTCCCTCAACTGTAAGATCCCCTGAAAGGGCAGTATCTATGTTGAGATATTGGGGAAAATACCGCTTTGATAAGATGTTGCTGTCTTTTTGGTTCAACTTTGCCTTAGCCTTAATGAAAAATCTTTCTTCAGGAAACACCATTGATGCATGGTCTATAAAAATCTTAGAGCTGTATATACCGCAATTACCTTTATCAACCAGTACAGAAATGGTTGAAGGCGGGATTCTTTTTATCTCCCAGTTTCCATCTGTATATTTGATATAAGGGAAATTTTTACTTTTTACAGAGGTATTCTTTAAGTTTAGTTTTACATCGTAGGGAAAGTAGGGATGAGAGTGCCACTGATAATTCTTTAAAGAAACAACAGAAAGAACATATCCTTTGAATTCTACATCTCCAGCCCTTGATAGGATATCATCTGGAACAACAACAAATTTAAGAAAATCTATTGCTTTCTTATCTATTTGTCCCTCAAGTTTTAAAAGCATATCGCAGGGGTAATACTTTTTTCTATGTATGATGAGTTTAGAGCCCTTTTTCACCTCTATTTTGCTAAATTTTCCCTTTTTTACATCAACAGTTAATTTCCCCGGGGTTATATCTATATTTGCAGATACATTTCTGAAGAAATCCGTATGTTCCTCTACCCTGAAAGAGAGACTGTTCACCGCCATCTTTCCTGTTTTAACTACATTCGGAGAATCTGTTTTACCTTTCAGGTGAAGTTTATCTATCTTTATACTGTAAGATAAAAGGTAATTCTCATAAACCTCAGGCAATTCAGGACTTATATATGAAACAATGGGATCTATCTCTTTCTTTTCTATAAACGGTGTAGATACATCAAGAGAAACAGATTTTTCTTTAAAGTTTACATTCCCCCTTATCTTATATCCGTTCTCGGATGAAAGGTAAATATCCTTCAACGATTTCTCATCTATATCTGCCTTAGCCTTTAAACCTTCAAGAGAAAGCGAAATCCACTTCAGATAACGAGCAGAAAGAATGATTTTTCCGTGAGAAAAGTCAGTCTGACCCCGATAGTAAAACTCAGCATCATCTACCTTTATATTTTCTCCCCAAACAGAGCCTGAAAAGTAAAATTTTATTCTTTCCCCTAAGTGGGCTTTTACTCTTCCACAGGCATCAATCTTTCTTATTTCATCCCTTACCGAGACATGTTCAACAACTATATTTAAAAGATAGGGAATCTCTAATCTTCCTTTTTTTACTTTTTTTGTTATATTTACATTCGCTTTTTCTATATGAACACTGCTTACAAATTTCTTTCCCGAGATAACCGACAAAACTGCTTGAAAGGGAGAAATCCTGCTTTCTATGTGTTCAGCGGTAATACTATCTACAGACAACCTTCTTATAGCAATAACAAGATATGGAAAATGGGAAGAACATCTTACATCTTCCAATTTTATGTTTTTTGAAACCGCCTTTTCTTTAATCAATTTTTCCGCATAATTGGGTAAGAAAAACTGCCAGCTCAGAAATCCAGCTAAAATCAGAACAGTTAGAACAAAAATAACAATCCTTAGGAACTTAAACTTACGCATGCATTATATACTAATGCACTTATATCCAGTTTACAATGTTTTCTTCAGTAAAAACAAAAGGGGTAAAAGACCGAGAAAAATAAGAGAATTAATGAAAAAAGCATCATTGTAGGCAAGCATGGAGGATTGTTTTCCCAGTTCCTGATAGATAAGGTAATGTGCCTGATGTGTAGAGAGGTGCAGAAGATGAGATATTTTGTCTGTAGCTTGATGAAAAACTATGTTGGCAGGATTAAATTGTTCTGAAAGACGAAAATGATGAAATTGTGTTCTGTGAGAAAAGATGTTGCTGACAAAGGCAACACCAAAACTTCCACCCAAACTGCGCAAAAAATTGAATATTGCGGTGGCATTACCCATAACCTCTCTCTTTATCCCCATAAATGTAACTACGGCTAAAGGAGTAAAGAAGAAAGCGAGACCTGCTCCCTGAATAATTCGGGGATAAACTATACTCCAGAAATCTGCATATAGATTAAAATGCGCCATAAGGTTTAAGGCATGAGCATTTAAAATGATGGCAACAGCTAAAAGGATGCGGCAATCTATTTTTCTGGTAAGAAGTCCCACCATGGGCAAAAGGATGATTTCAGCTATACCTGCCGGACCTAAGACCAACCCTGCCCAGAGTGCGGTATAGTTCATAAGTTTCTGCACATACATGGGAAGGAGAACAACACTGCCAAAAAAGGCAAAAAATCCTGAAAATGCAATCAAACAACCCGAACTATAGGAGAGCTCTTTAAATATTTTTAAATTGACAATAGGCTGTTTTACCTTCAACTCATTTATAATAAATCCCGCAAAAAAGATAACGGAGACAACGAGGAGACAAACAATTAAAGAGGAACTGAACCAGTCTTTGATCTCTCCTCTATCCAGCATTATCTGCAAACAGGTTACACCTATTATCATAAAGATAAATCCTGACCAGTCTATTTTTGTTATATGTTGGCGAATATAGGGAGGATCAAAGATAAACAGAGATATGAGGATGATGCTAATGATGCATACAGGTATGTTGATATAGAATATCCAGGGCCATCCCCAGTTATCCGTAATCCATCCCCCTAAGATAGGACCGACGATAGGAGCAACTACAATACCCATACTGAATATGGCCATTGCCATACCGTATTCCTTCTTGGGAAATGACTCCAACAGAATAGACTGAGAGAGTGGCTGCATTCCTCCACCCCCTAAACCTTGCAGTGTTCTAAATAGAACCAGTAGGGTTAAGCTTTTAGACATGCCGCAGGCCAGAGAACTGATGGCAAAAAGCGAAACCGAAAAGAGAAGATAATTCTTACGGCCAAAGACATTGGACAACCAACCAGCAGATAAAATGGTGATGGCAGTGGCTACAATGTATAAAGTGAGAACCCATGTAACCTCATTCAAACTAACATTTAAAGAACCCTGAATATGCGGCAGTGAGACATTCACCACCGTAGAATCCATGATCATCATGAATGTGGGCAACATAACGGTGATGGTTACAAGCCATTTGTTTACCTGTTTCATTTTGAAAGAATAGTCACCTTAGCGGACATGCCTATCCTCAAAGGAGGGACATCTTCACAGAAAACAATCTTTACCGGCACCCTCTGCACAACCTTTATCCAATTTCCGGAAGCATTTTCTGGAGGAAAGAGGGAAAATGCTGCTCCTGTTCCTGCCATAATGCTTTCTACATAACCATGAAATCTCTTTTTGGGATAAGCATCTATTTTTATTATTGCCTTTAAGCCTTTTTTTATGTGATGAAGTTTTGTTTCCTTGTAATTTGCCTCTATCCATACCTCCTTTGTGTTTACCAGAGAAAGAAGAGGCACTCCTGTTTTAACATAGTTTCCCACCTCCACACCCTTTTTAACTACAAACCCGTCTGCCGGTGCATAAATACGGGTATAATCTTTATTCAGCAATGCCTCATTCAGTTCTGCTCTTTTCTGTTTGATTAGACTTTTTTGAACGGCAAAGAGGGCTTTTTTCTGATTCAAGGTTTCTTTGACAAAACTGTATTCTGCCTGTGCTATTTTAAATCTGGTAAGCATATGTTCATAATTTTGTTTAGATAAGGCATCTCTCTGATAGAGATTCCTTGCCCTTTTCCAATCCCATTGAGTTTGTTCAAGTTTTGCCTTCTTTAAGGTAAGCTGAGCTAAGGTTGCATCTATCTCTTTTTTTATTTCGTTCAATCGTTTCTCTTCTAAATTCAACGATGCCTCTTTTTCTTTTACCTTTATTTCGAACGGCTTTCTATCCAGAACAATGAGCAGTTCGCCTTTTTTCACCCATTGATTTTCTTCCACCAATACTTCTTTTACCACTCCACTTACCCTTGAGCTGATCCAGTGAATGTGTCCATGAACATAGGCATTAGTTGTAGAAATGTGTGTTTTTTTGTAATGCAAACCATAGATTAAACCAAGGACTACAAACAGCAAGAAGACAACAGCAAAGGGAATCTTCTTTTTCTTCATTTACATATACATAACAAACTCAAACAGCTTCGTCAATTAAGAGTTGTCATTACAAATTTTAAAATTTTCTTGATTCATTGAGAGTGCTTAAGTATACTCTGTTTTCGTGTTAATCATATTTTTTTATGAGCAAAGAGAGGTGAGTTAATGGAGAGCATGGTGTTTTATGCACCGTTGTTAGGTGTCGTAGGCTTGTTTATTGCGTGGATGATTTTCACTTATGTAAGGAAACAACCGATGGGTAATCCCTGCATGCGGGAGATTGCCGGTCTTGTTCGTGTAGGCGCAACTGCGTTTTTGAAGAGGGAATACACTGCTTTATCTATC
>JAGGSF010000018.1 GCA_021159235.1 Deltaproteobacteria bacterium
TGCTGGTGGGTCAAGGGATGTTGTAGTAACATGTGGAATACCCCGGGTATCTTTAATATCTGAAATACCTTGGAAAAGATAGATATCTTCTCTTTCTTTGCAACTATTGGAGATTTCAATAAAGACATCAGCTTTACATCGGTCTTCAACACTTCCAATAGATTTTTCATACTGCTCAGTATATCATCATAATTATATTTATAATCCTCACACAACTTCATCAAGGATTTCGCATACCGTCTTGCAATTCCCCCCGCTCTTCTCATCTTATCCTATCTCCTAAAGCAGCAAGAGATTTTGCATTTATTTTCCTGTGAAGAGAATCGGATGCTTCCTTTAAACGTCCTTTTACCATTTCTATTGATCTTTCCACAATACTCGTTACAACCTCTCTCCGCGCATTCTTCTCTATCATCTCCTTTTCCAGACCTTTACTCTTCTCAATTATCTCTATCATCTCTTTAGCTCTCTCCAATATGCTTTTCCCTTCCTTTATTCCCATGGCACGATTTAGACTCATGATTTCTTCTACTTCCCTGTTTGCTTGAGAGAGTTTCTTCTCTGCTTCCCTGAGCATTTTCATAGCTTCATTAAAAGACCTTTTTGCATCCTCTACCTCTTTCCATATCTTTTCCCTTCTATTCTTAAAGAAAACGCCCACCGGCTTCTTCAACACATAATACAAAAACGCAACAAAGATAACAAAATTGATAACCCTCCATGCCATATGTGCGGGAATTCCCTCCTCACCGCCATAAGCGCAAGCGGGAAACAGTATGAGAAAGACAAGCAGCAATAATCTCATGTCTTACCTTTAAAATAAATCTTTAAGTATCTTATCAGCAATAACATTAGAAAGGTTTTCTCCCTGTTCTAATTCTCTTCTTTTTACCTCTTCTACACGCTTGTTAAAATCATGAATCTCCGTTTTCAACCTCTCGTTTGTTTCATATAAAAGCTTATCCCTCTTCGAAATTGCCTCCTGAATGAGATTATTGTACAATTTTTTTCCCTCTGCCCGAGCATTTTTCAATATCTCTTCATATTCCGCCTTTTTTTCTTCTGCATTCTCAGTAATTTTCTCCGCCTGTGAAAGTTGAGATTCTATATCCTCTCTACGCTTGCCCATTGTAGAAAGAATGGGCTTATACAGTATAATATTAAGCAGAAAAAGAAGAAACAAAAAAGCAATTATCTGTGCAATAATCATGCTGTTAAGTTCTACCATCTCTGCCTCCAAAGGAAATTTACCATACATGTTCTCTTTATGCAAGTATGGCACATTTATCCTCCAATAATCAACCACAGGGTAGAAATAATAAGGTTCACCACTGTTACCGGTCCACCAACCTTAAAAAAATCCGCAAATCTTAACGGAAAACCTGATCTTTCCAAAAGTCCAGCAGTAACAACATTTGCACTTGCTCCGATAAGTGTCCCATTTCCTCCAAAACAGGCACCTAAGGACAATGCCCACCATAAAATATCGGGACGGGAGGAAGGAATAGTAGATGTCAGATAAGCCACCACCGGGAGCATGGTCGCTGTAAACGGGATATTATCAATAACAGCTGAAGCAGCAGCAGAAACCCACATAATTAGCATCATAGCTGCAATCAAATTGCCACCTGAAAGATCCCTTATCCAGGATGCAACAAGTTGAATTACACCGGTAGAAATTGTAGCTCCCACCACAATAAACAACATAACAAAAAAAACCAGTGTAGGCCATTCTATTTCTCTTTCTATTACCTCTACAATATCTACCCCGCTTATTATAAGAATCATAGCCGCGCCTGCCAGGGCGGCAATACAGGGCTCCATATTTAAAAAGCCGTGAACAATAAACATAAATATAACAAAAATTAGAACAAAGAGACAATATTTGAGGAGTTTCCTATCCGTTATACTACATTCTTTCCTCAACTTAGTTAAAAGTTCATCTATATCCTTTATTTTCGCTTCCTTGTATTCCTTTCCATAATAGAGTTTCACTAAAAATACATCGACAACCAAAACAATCAGTACAACGGGAAAAAGATTGATGAGGAAATCATTGAATGTCAAATGAGCATAAGAACCTATCAAAATATTGGGAGGGTCACCTATCAATGTAGCTGTTCCTCCTATATTTGAGGCTAAAACCATGGGTATAAGTAAACTAAAGGGAGATACACCCAAAACCCGTGCAATTTCCATAGAAACAGGAGTAATAAGAAGCATGGTGGTTACATTATCCAAAAAAGCAGATAGAATGGCAGTGATAAACATGAAAATTGCAGAAAGTAAGAATATATTTCCCTTTGAAATGGAAAAGGATTTGTATGCCAGCCACTGGAAAACACCTGTTTTTTTCATCACCCCCACAATGATCATCATTCCCATCAAGAGTAATATCACATTTAGATCCACAGATTTTGCCGCTTCTTCAAACGAAATAATAAAATAGTCTTCATTTAAAGTGCCCAGAGTATAAGAGATAAATAGAACCAGAGCGGCTCCCAGGGATGCAGCCAATGTTCTATGTATAAGCTCAAAAGAAATCAACCCAAAGACTATAACAAGAACAAAAAGAGAAATATAGAATGCAGGGGTAATTGTTCTGTCCAGCATAGGGCTTATATGGAAGAAGTATATTTGCTTTTGTGTGTTATAGCTACGGGTAGATATATTTTCTGTTACCCTTTTGTAGTTGCTTTTGTAAAATTGTATACAGAGACTTCTGGGTTCTTCACCTAAGGTTGCAGTAAGATTATACGCTCCATTATCCCCAGAGTATGTCTCTGCTATCTTGTTGTTATCATGAAACAGTTTAACCCCTACTCCACATACTGGTTCACCATGCGTATTTCTCACCACCCCACTTACATTTATGACATCTGCCTGGGCAGAAAACGAAAAGATAAAAACAAAAATCACAGATAAAAACAGCTTCTTGAGCATAGTATTAGTCTTTCATTGTTGCATTTTTCACTGAAAATATCAATGTCTTTCTAACTAAATGTTTTAAAAATGTCACGTGACAATGTAATGCTTGATTTTTTAAGTGTCAGCCTCTAAACTTTAAGCCAATGTAAATGTTTAGGAGGAACAGATGATATTAACTGGAAACATTGGCTTTCCCACCATTGGCCCACACAGGGAGCTGAAAAGGGTTGTGGAAGGTGTGTGGAGAGGAGAAAAAAGCTTAGATGAAATGATAAAGGAAAGGGAAAAACTGCTTATCATAAGAGCTACCCTCCAGAGAGAAAAAAACATTGACTTCATTCCCTGCGGAGATTTCAGTTTTTATGACAGGATGCTGGATCTGGCAGTATCCTTCAACTGTATACCGAAAAGATTTAAAGATGTAAGGGAAAACCTGTATTTTTCTTTAGCCCGCGGAACAGAAAACATCCCTCCCCTGAAGATGGTTAAGTGGTTCAATACAAACTACCATTACATCGTTCCAGAAATAGAAAAGAACCAGAAACTGGAATTAAGGGAAAGTGATGTTCTGAAAGATTTTCTTTTTCTCAAAAAAGAAGGTTTCTCGTGTATTCCCACCATAATTGGCCCGTTCACATTTCTGAAACTCAGCAACACAGAAGAGCCCTTAACTACACTTGCCGAGAAGATCATTCCGCTCTACAGTTTGCTCTTGGAAAAACTAAAACAGGCAGGAGCAAAATGGATAAGCCTGGAAGAACCTGCCCTTGTCCTGGATGTTACAGAAGAAGAGATAAAAATGGTAAAAGAAATGTATAAACAGATTAAATACAATCACTCTATTATATTACAAACCTACTTTGAAAGCGTATCCTTCTACGATGAAATAGTGAACCTACCCGTAGGCGGTACAGGATTAGATATAGTAAACGGAAAGGAAAATATCAACAATCTTATGAAGTATTTTCCAGAGGACAAACTACTGTTCTTAGGTGTAATCAACGGAAGAAATGTGTGGAAGACAGATATAAAGAAAACAGTGAATGTGGTAAAAAGAATAATAGAAAAGGTAAATCCCTCTATATGCGTATTACAACCCTCAACCAGTCTCATGTTTGTTCCCTGGTCACTGGAAGGAGAAAAGAACATGCCTTCAGAGATAAAACAACTGCTTGCCTTTGCAGTAGAAAAACTGGATGAACTTTCCACTATTAAAAAAGTAATAGTTGAAGGGAAAATAAAACAGGACACAGCAGAGTTTACAGGAATAAAAAGAGAAAATATAAAAAACAGGATAGCAAATCTGAAAGAAAGCGATTTTCAAAGGTCTCTACCCTATAAAGAAAGAAGAGAAAAACAGCAAAAGATGTTAAACCTCCCTTTATTTCCTACCACCACCATCGGCAGTTTTCCCCAGGATAAAATATTGAGAAAAACAAGAAAAATGTACAAAGATAATCTTATTACCGAGGAAGAATATAAATCATTCATAAGGGAAAAGATATCGCATGTGATAGGATTACAGGAAGGTTTAGGATTGGATGTATTTGTGCATGGAGAATTTGAAAGATCAGATATGGTAGAATATTTTGGTGAAAAGCTGGAAGGTATGATGCCTACAGAAAATGGATGGGTTCTTTCTTATGGCACCAGATGTATTCGCCCCCCCATTATATTCGGAGACATAGAACGCACAAAGTCTTTAACAAAAGATGAAATTGTATTTGCACAGAATCTAACCGAAAAACCTGTCAAAGGTATGCTCACAGGAGCAGTTACAATACTCAACTGGTCCTTTCCCAGAGAGGACATTCCACGGTATGAAATTGCCTATCAAATTGCATTAGCTTTAAGAGATGAAATAAGAGAACTGGAAGAAAATGGAATAAAGATCATTCAGATAGATGAACCAGCATTCAGAGAAGGATTGCCGTTAAAGAAAGAAAAGCGAGAGGAATACATCTCCTGGGCGGTAAAGGCATTCAGACTGGCCACATCAGGAGCAAAGCCAGAAACACAAATCCACACTCACATGTGTTATTCCGAATTTGGCGATATTATTGAAGCCATAGATGCGTTAGATGCCGATGTTATATCCATTGAGGCAACACGCAGCAAGGGAGAAATTATCCAGGCATTTGAAAATTTCAAGTATGAAAGAGAAATAGGATTTGGCGTTTACGACATACACAGTCCCCGTATACCTTCTACAGATGAAATGCTGAAAATAGCAAACCGGGCTCTACGCATATTGAAAAAGGAACAGATATGGATAAATCCAGACTGCGGACTAAAAACACGTAACTGGAAGGAAGTCATCCCATCGTTAAGGAATCTTGTTCAAGCAGCACGTATTTTAAGAAAAAGATACACTACTTAGAGAAAATTATTTTCCCTTCTGTTAGTTTTGCCTTTATGTGGTCTCCTTTTACAAATTTTCCACTCAGTATTTCACCTGCAAGTTTATCTTCTATCATGTTTTGAATAACCCTTCTTAAAGGTCTTGCTCCATATACCCTATCAAAACCTACATCAGCAATAAATCTTACCACCTCATCCTCAAAATCTATGCTAAAACCTTTATCTTCCACCTTGCTCTGCGTCTTTTTAAGAAGAAGCTTAACAATTTCCTCAATCTGTTCCTTACCCAAGGGGTTAAAAATAATAATCTTATCTATTCTGTTTAGAAACTCCGGTCGAAATGTCCTCTTCACTTCCTCAAAAATCTGTTTCTTGGCCTGAGCAAATTTTATATCAAAGTCCTCATCAGAAGGGATAAAGGAAAGATACTGACTGCCTAAATTAGAGGTCATAATAATAATGGTATTGCGGAAATCCACTGTAACTCCCTTGGAATCAGTTAATCTTCCATCATCCAGAACCTGCAACAAGATGTTGAACACATCCTGATGTGCCTTTTCTATTTCATCCAATAAAACTACAGAATAGGGTCTCCTTCGCACCGCTTCCGTCAACTGTCCACCTTCCTCATATCCCACATAGCCTGGCGGCGCACCAATTAGTCTGGAGACAGAATACTTCTCCATGTATTCAGACATATCTATACGCACCATCGCTTTCTCATCATCAAATAGAAACTCTGCCAGTGCCTTTGACAGTTCTGTTTTTCCCACGCCAGTAGGACCCAAAAACATAAACGAGCCAATGGGACGATTAGGGTCAGATAATCCTGCCCTGGAACGCCTTATAGCATCACTTACAGCCTTAACCGCCTCACTTTGTCCTACAATCCTCTTTTCTATCCGTTCCTCCATCTTGAGCAACTTCTCTTTCTCGGATTCCAACATCCTCGAAACAGGAATACCTGTCCACCGGGAAACAACCGAGGCAATTTCATCCTCCGTCACTTCCTGTCTTAACAATGCTCCGTCTTTCTGAACATCCATCAATTTTTTGTTTTGCTGTTCATACTCCTTCATGAGCCGAGGCATCTCACCATATTTTAATCGTGATGCCTCCTCCAACTTTCCCTCTCTCTCCGCACTCTCCACCTTCATCTTTATCTCTTCTATTTTTCTGCTTATCTCCTGAATGCGCTTAATTATCCCTTTTTCCAGTTGCCAGCGAGAAATAAGTTCTTCCTGCCTTTCCTTCAAATTGGACAACTCCTTCTCTATATCATTCAATCTTTTCAGGGAATCTTCATCAGACTCCTTCTTCAATGCCTGTTTCTCTATTTCCAGCTGTAGTATCTTTCTCTTTATATCATCTATGGGCTGTGGTTCACTCTCCAGTTGAGTGCGCAGAAGTGCTGCTGCTTCATCCACCAAATCAATAGCCTTATCCGGCAGATAGCGATCGGCAATATACCTATTGGAAAGTGTAGCTGCAGCGATCAACGCAGAATCCTTTATCCTCACACCATGATGAACCTCATATCTTTCCTTCAATCCCCTCAAGATAGAGATTGTCTCCTGAATGGAAGGTTCTCCAACATAAACCGGCTGAAAACGACGCTGCAAGGCAGCATCCTTCTCTATGTACCTCCTATACTCTTTTATAGTGGTTGCTCCCACACACCTCAACTCTCCCTTTGCTAAAGCAGGCTTCAACATATTGGATGCATCAACCGAACCTTCCGCAGAACCCGCACCTACAATAGTATGCAGTTCATCAATGAACAATATTATCTTACCTTCCAACCGTCTCACTTCATTTAAGACCGCCTTTACCCTCTCCTCAAATTCTCCACGAAACTTGCTGCCGGCAACCAGAGATGCAACATCCAGAGCAACAACCTTCTTTCCTCTTAAACTTTCGGGCACATCACCCTTTACAATCCTTTGAGCAAGACCCTCTACAACCGCGGTTTTACCTACACCTGGCAAACCAATTAAAACAGGATTATTCTTGGTGCGGCGACAGAGAATCTGAATGGTTCTTCTTATTTCATCTTCCCTGCCGATGACGGGATCCAGCTTACCCAAACGAGCAAGCTCCGTAAGATCCCTTCCATATTTTTTTAACGCCTCATATTTCTCTTCCGGATACTGATCAACAACCCTCTGCCCCCCTCTTATGTCCACCAACGCCTTCATTATCTCTTCTCTCTCCACGCCCGAATCTCTCAGCAGAGAGGATACTTTACCTATCTGAGTCATGGCAAGGAGAAGATGTTCTGCACTGATATACTCGTCCTGTAATTCCTTTGCCTCTTCCTCTGCCTTTGTTAATACATTGTTCAACTCCGAAGAAAGATAAATCTGTCCTTGAGAAGACAGAACATGAGGCAATCTATCCAGCTCCTGTTCTGTTTTTTGCCTTAATAAACTTACACTGACACCTAAGCGGTGAAGAATGGAATTCACTATACCTTTTTCATCCTCGAGTAAGGCAAGGAAAAGATGAAGAGAGGTAAGTTCTTGATGTTTCCTTGATATGGCAACATCCCTTGCCCGTTCTAACGCTTCCTGGGATTTAATGGTAAATTTCTCTAAGTTCATTTTTTATTCTTCTTTATAGAGTAAGGGCAAAAACCCTTACTCTACATCTACAGGAATTTCCTTGGACTTTGCTTCTTCTTTCTTGGGAATGCTGAGCTTCAAAACACCGTTTTCATATTTTGCCTTTATCTTTGTTGAATCTACATTGTCAGGAAGATAGAATGAACGGGAAAAGGAACCATAATTACGTTCTACACGATAATAACCTTCTTTCTTTTCTTCCCTCTCTAATTTCCTCTCCCCGCTAACGGTTAATGTTTTGTCTTCCACCTTTACCTTTATATCTTCCTTCTTCATCCCTGGAACTTCCACATCTAAATAGATGCTATCCTTATCTTCATAGATATCCACCGCCGGTAACCATTTAGATGTAGCACGCTCACCGCTTTTCACAAAATCTGGCATCAATCCTTCAAATAGACGGTTGATTCTGTCCTGTAATGTGGAAAGTTCCTCAAAAGGTTCCCAGACTTTCAATGCCATAACTCACCTCCTGAAATGATAATTTTCAACCAGTAATATAATTCTAAGTCCACTATTGTCAAGTTTTACAAAAAAAATCTTAAAGTTGACATAATTAGACTTAAGTATTATATATTAAGCTATGAAGGATCCTTATGAAGTATTAGGCGTATCCAGAAACGCAACAGATGAGGAGATAAAAAAGGCATATCGGAGATTGGCACGAAAATATCATCCCGATCTGAATCCCGGAGATAAAAATGCAGAAGCGAAATTTAAAGAGATCAACGAAGCATACTCCATTCTCTCTGATAAAAAGAAAAGAGCAGAATACGATGAAGCAGGCAGATTTACTTTCGATGAAGGATTTAACTTTACAAGAGGAGAAAAAACATACACCCATTACTTTGGCAATTTTGGAGATATTTTTGAAAATATCTTCAGTAAATATGGATTTGGAGAATATGCAAAGGGAAGAGATGTACACTATACCATAGACTTAGACCTTGAAAACGCCATAAAGGGGAAAATCATCACTTTAAATATAGACGGCGAAAGGATAAATGTAAAAATACCTCCATGCGTAAAAAATGGAACAAAACTAAGGATAAAAGAGAAGGGTGAAAGGGGTCCGGGAGGAAGAGGGGATCTACATATAACAGTTCACATAAAACCTCATCCCTATTTTACATACGACGGAAAAAATCTATATACCACTGTAGATGTTCCCTTAAAAACAATGATGTTGGGCGGAAAAGCAAAGGTTAGAACACTCGATGGTTTTGTCACCATAAAAATCCCGCCAGGAACACAAAATGAACAGATATTTAAGATAAGAGAAAAGGCTATACCAGGAGATCTATACGCTACTGCAAGGGTAAAAATGCCTGATAAAATAAGCAAAAAGGGAGAAGAAATATTAAGAAAATTTTTTGAAGAAGAAGGATTGTAGGGAAAATGAAGGAGAAAAAATACTACACAATCAGCACAATTGCACGAATGATAAAGATTCATCCCAATACTTTAAGAGAATATGAAAGAGAAGGACTCATATCTCCCAGGCGAAGTGAAGGAAGGATAAGACTGTATACAGACGAGGATATCGAGGACATAAGATTTATCCGCACCCTCACCAGAGAATTAGGTGTAAACTTAGCAGGAGCAGACATCATCCTGCGAATGAGAAAACAGATGAAAAAAATGGAAGAGAACATCGACAGAATAATACAACTCATCAAAGAGAAAATAGACAGAGAATATGAAAAAAAAGATTCTCAAACTATAGAAATAAAAGTGGAATAGATCATTCGTGCAATATGTTGAGCATTTTTACTTAAACCCCAAAAAGAGTTTTACCTCTTCCTCGGGTAGATTTAGTTTCTTTGAAATAGAAGAAATATCGTAGCCTTTTTCTTTCAAATCTAAGATTTCATCCTTTAACCTTTCCCAGATAGAAAACAGATGTAAAATCATTTCATTTTTCCGTTTAACATCCTCCAACAACTCCTGTCTACTTTTTTGATAATCCGTCACCTCAGATCTCAATTTCTCGGCCAAGATGCGCTCCTTTTCCATCAGTTTGTTCATCATATCCATTAAACTCAAGAATGTCACCCTCTGTTTTTTCTGTATAAGCTTATCTGCCACTAAATACAATACGATCACTATATCAAATATAGCCTGACAGATGAAAAAGATTTCACCCATATATTAAAATATCCACAAATACAAATACAAACAGCACAACACTAATATAACCATTGATGTTAAAGAAAGCAACATTGACCTTACCTAAATCACGGACAAGCATATGCTCATAGAACAGCAGAAAAGCAGATATAACCACAGCTGTATAAGAAAAGATGTGCAACCCGCAACAATAAAAAGCAAGAAAAAACAAAAAAATAGTAAAAAAGTGAAACAAACGAGCAACAATCAAAGCTTTATCCTTACCCAGGGATACAGGTATAGAATGAAGACCTACCTTTTTATCAAACTCCACATCTTGAAGACTATATAAAATATCAAATCCCGCTACCCAGAACATCACGCCCAGGTAAAGAAAAACTATATCTATTCCAAAAGAGGGTTCTGCCGCTATATAGCCACCCAAAGGAGCGAACGCATCTGTAGCGCCTAAATACAGATGACATAAAGGCATGAATCTCTTAGTATAGGAATAAGTGAAAATAAAAAAAAGGGCAACGGGAGAAAGCATAAAACATAAGTTGTTTAAAAAAAATGCAGAAAACTCAAATATGATAATTGAAACAACGGTGAATATCCAGGCATCTCTTACCTTCACTCTGCCTGCTGGTATCTCCCTATCTCTGGTGCGCACATTCAACGCATCAAATCTTCGATCTATAATTCTGTTCAAGGTCATTGCCGCTGAACGAGCACTGATCATCGCAACAACGATGAGAAGAATAACCCTTAAAGGAGGTATACCATGAATTGCCATCAATGCACCCACAAAAGCGAAGGGAAAAGCAAAGACAGTATGTTCTACCTTTATCATCCTAAGGATTTTTATCATACTTCCTGAAATAGGATATAAAATACATCGCGCCGGAAATTAAAGTCAAAATCACCACCAGGTGGAATAGATATAATCCATATATCTTAAATTTAGATAAGAGTAACAATATACAAATAAGCTGCAGAGCAGTCTTCCATTTACCCGCCCACTTTGCTTCCAATGTCACTCTCTCAACAGCCATACTCCTCAAACCAGTTACAGAAAGCTCCCTAACTATAATAAGAATGACCTCCCAGAATGGAATGTGAATGGTTTCTATCATTGCTATGAATATGGAACATATGAGAATCTTGTCAGATAAAGGATCAAGAAATTTCCCCACCTCAGTGACCAGTTTCATTCTTCTGGCAATCAAACCATCCAAAACATCGGTGGCACCGGCAACAAGAACGAGCAATATAGCAACAGTATTGGAAAAATCAGTATCCGTATAAATACAGATGACTATTGGTACAGTCAAAAATACTCTTGATAAGGAAAGAATATTGGGAAGATTATTTGTGAATGGTTTTGAGAAATTCTCTCGCATCTTTGTCATCTGGCTTAATCTTTAAAATTCTTTTTACCATATCCATTGCCTCTTTTTTTCTGTTCAACTTTACATATACCTTAGCTAAGTGTAACATAATAACAGGTTCATCTTTAACTATTTTCAATGCCTTCTCCAAATACTCCAGCGCTTTTTTATAATCATCCTTTTTGTAATAACCCCAACCCAAACTATCCAGATAATATCCATTATCAGGAGAAATACTCAATGCCTTTTCTACCAGCTTCATGCCCTTATCTACATCTATATCCTCATCTATATACAGATAACCCAAGTAATTCAAAGCAGAAGCATTAAGCGGGTCCATACTCAATACCTTATTGAGATAATCAATACTCTTTCTTATATCATGCAAATCTACATAATACACATCCGCTAAGTAATATGGAAAGTTCACATCAAGGGGAATCCTGCTCATTCCCTCTTTTAAAACATCCACAACCTTCAACCAGTTCTTTTTTTCCTCATATAAAGAAACAAGCGAAAAATACAACCCGCTATCTAAGGGCTTTAATTTTATAGCTTTATTTAAGACTTCAATGGCCTTCTCCACCTTTCCCTCTTTTTTATATATATCTACAATTCTCTGCACACCCAAAGAGTAAAAATCACTGCCTACCTTTATATAAGAGAAAAATTTTAGTGCCTGTGGATAATCTTTCTTAAGATAATGAGCCAAGCCCAAAAAGTAATCTATGCGATCGTTTTCTCCAATCTTTCGCACCGTGTTCAGCACATCAATGGCTTTTTTATATTTCCCTCTTTTAATGTACAGTATGCCCAACCTCTCCATAACATCTATATTTTCTCCATGTTTAAGAATCTGGTGGTACATTTTTTCTTCCTTTTGCGGCATATTCAACTTTTCATAAGCCCGTGAAAGTTCAATCAATAAAGGCAGCTTATCTCTCACCTTATCCAGGGCACATTCATAAAAAGAAACCATCTCTTTTAACTTGCCCTCCTCCATATATATATCCCCTACTAAAAGGGCCAACTTGGCTGACTGCCTATTCAAGCTGTATGCTTTTTTAGCATAAAAAAGAGCTGTTTTGTAAAGATGTTCCTCCTTGTATTCCAAGGCAATGTAAAAAAGCAGTGAGGTATCATCAGGATTAAAAGACAATCCTTCTCTCCATATCTTTAAGGCTTTTGCAACATCTCCCCTGCTCACAGTGATAAGCCCCCACCTCAAATATATATCCGCATCATGAAACCTGTGGGATGCATCACGAAGCACACAAATAGATTCATCAACCCTTGAAAGCTGCAGGAGTAAATCTGATAGCAAAAGATAGGCAGATTTCCTATTCGGATCTATATCAATAGCCATTTTTAAAAGGTGGATACTCTTTTCAGGATCTTCTCTTGCTAAAAGCCTTGCATATTCTTCATAAAAGAGCGGATTTTTGCTATTTCTTACCATCCATTCATACTCTGCTTTTGCCCTATTTATGTTATGTTTATTTATATAAACATGAGCAAGCATATAATGGTAATAAAGGGAGGATGAAGGGTATGTTTTTATCTGAGGCGTAGTACATGCACACAGAGAAAAAAGCATAAACAACAAAACTATCTTTTTCACGACACTTCCCTCAATCTTTCAATCAGGAAGCAGGCTTGTTTTACACTCATTTTTCCAACCTTAGCTACCTTACTACAATCTGCCTTAGCAATGGCCTCTATACTGCCGAAATATTCCAAGAGCAACCTTTTTCTGGTCTGAGATATTCCTTCAATTCTATCTAATAAAGAAGTGAGCATCATTTTTCTCCTCCTGGTACGATGAAAACTCAATGCAAATCTATGCACCTCATCCCTCAGCTTTTGAAAAAAACGCAAGACATCATCCTCTACATCTATTCTACCTCCTTTCGCATAAATCCTATCCAGAACATCCCCCCTTGCTCTTCTTACTCCACCATCTATTCTCTCCTTAGCAATACCTATTACAGAAATAGAAGGAGGAACAACTCCTCTTACCACATCCACATGCATCTTTCCTCCATCTACCAAGATCACATGTGGCATTTCCCTTCCCTCTTCTCTAATATTCTTTATATGCCTCATCGCAAGCTCATGCATCCAATCCAGATCACATACCCCTTTCTCCATACTAAAACGCCTGTACATATCCTTGACAAATCCCTTATTGTATCTTATGCTTGCGCCTGCTACATTCGTTCCTCCAATATGGGAAACATCAAATACATCAAATATATAGGGAACCTTCTTTAAAGATAAACACTTCTTTACCTTCTCTAATATTAAATTTTCTCTATCTGCACCTTTAAGATAAAGCTGAAGATTTGTTCTGGCATTCTCCTTACTTTTTCTTAAGAGACTCAATTTATTACCTCTCCTGGGTACAACCAATTTTGCATTCAACAGCTCCTGCATCACCTCTCTCTTTGCCAACCCATCTGTCAAAATTTCCTTCGGGACAAACTCACCCCTTAAATAATACTGCACAATAAAATTTTCCCTTGTCTCAAGGGAATCATCCACATTCTCCAAAAAAAATGAGCGATTGGCAGTGATGTTCCCGCCTCTAATCGAAAGAACATTAGCACACAGAACACCATTTTCATAGGCAAAACCTACAACATCTGCCATATAGTTCTTCATTCTCACAACTTCTTGCTCCTCATAAAAAAGCCTGACCGCATCTATCCTATCCCTCAATCTCGCGGCCTTCTCAAACTCTAAATTCTCCGCACACTTTTTCATATCCTCCCTTAACCTCTTAACCAGTTCTTCTCCATTCCCCTGCAAAACCAGCTTTAATTCTTCCACCAACTTCCAATAATCCTCTTTGCTGATCTTTCCACAACAAGGAGCAGAACACAAACCCATCTGATAGTAAATACACGGTTCTTTCCTATTTAAGCAAAAACTGGTTCTCCTCTGAATTATGGGAAATATTTGCCGTAAAACCCTTAACATTTCTCTCAATTTCTTTACAGGGGTGATAGGTCCAACATAGAGGTCACCCTTCTCTTCTACACGCCGAGCTAAGGTAAGAGAGGGAAATTCCTGAGACAGTGTAAGTCTCAGGTAAGGATAGCTCTTATCATCTTTTAAAACAATGTTGTATGCAGGACGATATTGCTTGATGAAACTGCATTCCAGCAGATACGCCTCTTTCTCTTCTTCCACTATCACCACCTCTACTTCTCTCGCTTCCCTTATCATTGCCCTCTTAAATGGTGAAAGTTTTTCTAAGTGAAGGTAGGAAGATATACGCTTTCTCAAATTCTTGGCTTTCCCCACATAGATTACTTCATCTTCCCCATTCCTTACAAGGTAGACTCCCGTTTTCTGCGGTATATTTTGAAGCTGGGTTTTGTCATCAAATATATTCAGTCTTATGCCCATAGAACCTTCCTATACACATCCACATATCTTTTTACCATCTCTTGAGGTGAAAAGAGATGAACCCTCCTTTTGCCTGCCTCAACAAGCATATCCCTCAATCTTTCATCTTTAAACATGCGTTCTACAGCATGAAAAATGGCCGATGCATCGTTGGGAGGAACAATAAGACACGCCCCTTCGCCTATCTCTCTTATTCCCCCTACATCCGTAGCTACAACGGGAACACCAAACCAGAATGCCTCCTTTAATACTGCAGGTGAACCCTCTCCCTCCGTAGAACTGATCACCACCACATCCGCAGCAGAATAAAGTTTTTCCACCCCATCCACAAAGCCCAGCAGATAAACGTTGTTCAGTCTTTTCTTTCTTATCATCCTCTGCAATGCATCTCTGTTGCCATCTCCAGCAACCAAAAGATAAAACCCTTTACCTAAGAGAGCAAAGGCATCCAGCAAGATTTTCTGTCCCTTCATGGGTAAAATGTTTCCTACATTCAATATTACCCTCCCATCTGCAGGCAATCCCAGCTTTTCCCTTGCCACTTCTTTTGGAATATTGCTTTTTTTAACATCTATTGCACTATGTATGACATACAATTTTTTATCCTCGATAAAAGAAAAATTATCCTTAATAGACGAACAAACACAAACCACAGCATCGTGTAATCTGTATTTTATCTTTTTAAAAAATCCCTTTACCTTATAACTAACCCTTCTGGTATGCATCGTCTTTATTCCCCAAAGCTTTAAAAAAGCAGAATAAAAAGCACCATGAGCAGTATGGGAATGAACAATGGAAAAATTTCTCTTTTTTACAAAGGATAAAACCCCAATTGCACTCTGGAGATCCCATTCTCCTCTAAAAGGAAAGGTAACACATTCAAACTCATTTCCTATTCTTTCTCTCCACAAAGCACCTTTTCTCAAAGCAAATACACTTTCTATATTTTCCCTTCTCAATCCCCTTGCCAGAGTTAGGGCCTGCTTCTCACCCCCACCAAACCTCTCCTCCGTATCTATATGCAGAACACTAAATCTTTCTATACATGCTGCCATACAACTTTGCTCTAAATTTATTTGAATAAAGCCTGATGCGAGACTTAAACCAGTTTAAGTCTTTCTTCCACACATTAAATCTCTTTATAAAACGCACATCATCACCTGGCGAATTGGAACCAGGCTTAGTAGTAAATAGATACCTAAATCCTACTTCACATGCTACCTTTACACTCAAATCATCATACGCTCCCCAGGGCCAGCTGAATGCAGAACATCTCTTCCTGAGTTCCCCTTCTATTTCCCCCTTTCCTATGAAAAGTACACTTTTTATCCTCTGACATCTCTCTTCATCCGTCTCCATTCTTCCTATCTTCCCATACCTTTTCCTATAATCTTCCACTATATTTTCCAGTTTTTCCTTCCACCTATCCTGCTTAAAGAAATTCACATAACCATTCTTCAATACATATTCAGCCAGCTCATCATTCAGTGATCTGTCAACAATAAAACGATTATTTGCCAATTCTGGTTTCCTTAAAAAATTGAGTGTCCCGTAACGTTCATCACCATCTACATTCTCCCATATGCTATTTTTCCTTCTGGGTTGATTAAAACCCTTAATCTTATCATCTGCATAAACCTTGCGATGACGCTTAGTATGAGACTGCACATCAAAGACGGTTTTGTTCATTTCTCTCACTTCTTCCCAGCACAATCTTCGCTCGGTCTTTACGGGGTAACCATCCACCACACTCCAGGTGGAGATGCAGGGAGACAAATTCTCCTTCTTTATTCTCCCCTCCCATACATCCTGCAGATTGAAACTGGTGGTTGTCTCTTCCTCCACCATCCATGTAGCCAGGAAAAGTATGGCTTTAAAATTATACTTTTTAAGCAAGGGATAGGCGTAAACCCAATTGTCTAAATAACCATCATCAAATGTAATACACACCGCCTTCTGCCAATCTTTTTTCCCTTCCTTCATATATAGGGCAAGCTCTTCCAACCCAATAGACCTATAACCTTCTTCTTTCAGAAACTTCAACTGTTCTTCAAAAAGCTCAGGCGGAATCCCTTCCTCATTTATATGATGATACAGAAGAACAGGAATGCTGGTTTGCATATTGCGATACCTCCTTTACTTTATCAAAAACATCATCCACTGGAACCATCTTCATGCACTGGTAGTTTTCTTTACACACATCTGTTCCATGAAGTGAACAGGGACGACACGGTAAGTCCACCTCCGCTATCCTTACCTCTTCACCACGAGGACAGAAACCAAAATCAGGCACTGTAGGACCGAATATAGCCACCAGTGGAATGCGAAAAGCATTAGCTATATGCATCAAACCAGAATCATTGCTTACAAAGAGATTCATGAAACTGATCAATGCCATCACCTCTTTTATCGTCAATCTACCCATAAGGTTGTATATTCTGCGGGGGCACACAGCTTCAATTTCATCACCTATCTCTCTATCTTCTCCAAACAAAAACAAAACCGCATCCTTATTCCAGGAAAGGATCCTTTCAGCCAGTGCACTGTATTTATCTGTTCCCCACATCTTCGTCTTCCACCTGCTATCAGGTGCAAAACCCACTAAAAATCTGTGTTTGAAGTGTTTGTCTATCATCTCTGACACACTTTTTTCCACATCCTTATCCACAAATAGACGAGGGAAAACCCTCTTATTCTGAATGCCTAAAAGAGACAGCTGCCATTCAATCACTCCACCTGAAGGCTTTCTAACAGAAAATAATCTTAAAACCCTGTTTCTTTTTATCAAGGAAAGTCTGAACAAGGTATGTTTACACACATGCAAATATCGCCGCTTCTTTATTAAAAGAGAAAAGATTTTACTCCGCAAAGAGCTGTGCAGGTCAAACACAATGTCGAATCTTTCTCTTCTCATCTTCCTGACCAGAGAAATTACAGATTCATCCTCCTCCAAACATACAATACGATCAACAAAAGGACTATCCTCTATCACATCCTTGTATTTACATTTTGTTACATAGGTGACAGATGCATCCGGATATATCTTTTTTAAACAGTGAACGAAGGCTGTAGAGAGTACCACATCACCCAGCGAACTAAAGCGAACGACGAGTACCTTCATCCACCAACCTCTTCATGGCTATAAAAACCTCTTCCACGGAAATATCCAGCATACACCTGAAGTGTCCTTCACGGCAACGAAAACCTCCGTGTTTTCCACAGGGACGACACTTTAAGCCCTTCCTTTCCACCACAGCACATCTCTTCCTCCAGGGAGAAAAACCAAACTCAGGTACCGTAGGACCAAATATAGCCACAGTAGGAACATTATAAGCACAAGCAATATGCATAGGACCAGAATCATTGGTTATAAAAATATCCATTTGAGAGACCATACAGAATAGTTCCTTAAGCTTTGTCCTTCCAGCAAGATTTATGATACGCTTCTCTCCCCCTTCTATAAAAGAGGCCTCCTCCCTGTCTCTTTCCAATCCAAAGATAAATACCCAACCATCAAGCTCGTCTATAATCCGTTTTGCAAGGGCTTTAAATCTTTCCTTGGGCCATCTCTTGGTAGGCCACACAGAGAACGGATTCATACCCACCTTCAACTCACTTCCCACTCCATAAGCTTCAAATATGTTGTTACAGAATACCTTTGCCTCCTCAGGATAATAAAGTTCCGCATCATAACTCCATTTTTCCTTACCAATATTTAGAGGATTTAAGAGAGAGAGATTTCTTTCCACCTCGTGAATGTGAAGGTCCCTCTTCACCACCCTGTTGTATACAAAAGACATAGCAGAATCAGAAAAACCTATTCTCAGAGGAATACCGGAAAAGAGAACGAGTAATGAAGTGCGGGTGGAACGATGAGGAGATATCAAAACATCAAAGCATCCTCGCTTTATTTCTCTTAGTTTTCTTACAAAACCACTTACACCCTCCTCCTTGCCATGTTTATCGTATGTTATTATTCCAGAAATGTCTCTATTGCCTGAAAACACATCAGCATTTTGGGGCGTAACTAAACAAAAAACCTCAGCTTTAGGAAAATTCCTTTTAATACTCTTTATAAGTGGCAGTGTCAGTATTGCATCTCCCAAAAAGGAGGTTTGAACGACAAGAATCTTTTTGAAATTCATTGTATAATATTATAGGTTTTTTTCACCACTCATCAATAGCTTCTCAACACCATCCACATAACAGGAAAGAACATCCCTGTAATAATCAAAGAATCCGTCACCTCCCCTGCTCTTCTCCCGTAACACCTCTTCTATTCTTTCTACCAACTCCTCTGCGCTACATACATAAGACCCCAGCCCCATCTTCACAATTCTATCCACCTCCTCCTTAAAATTATCCATAAAAGGACCAAATATCACCTTCCTCTTAGACAGAAGTCCTTCTACAGGATTATGCCCTCCTATATTGGGAATTAGACTGCCCCCAATAAACACTGCCTTACTATTTCTATAAAAGGAAACCAGTTCTCCATATGTATCCAGGAGTATTACATTTCCCCATTTTTTTTCTGTTCTTTTTCTATAATCAATACCTTCTCTCTTAAGTCTCTTTTCAAATAAAGGTAATTTCTCTAAATGACGGGGAGCTATTACAATTATTCTCTTCTTATCTATAAGCTTTCTTATAGCCGGTATTATTATATCCAGTTCCCCTGTATGTATACTACCAAATGTAATTACATCATGCTGTGATGGAAGGGTTATCTCTTTTTCCTCAACAGATGGAAATCCCTTTATATTTCCGCATACCTTTACAATTCCCTTACTACCTGCTATCTTGAGAAATTTCAATCTATCATCCTCACCTTTCACAAAAATACCATCGAACATCTGTAAAACAGGTTTAAAGAAAAAAGAAAACAAGCGATACCACTTAAAGCTTCTCTTACTCATCCTTCCATTCACGATGAACATGGGAATATGATGTGCTTTCAAAAAATATATCAGGGAGGGCCACAGTTCTGTTTCAAAAAAAACCGCAAACCTGGGTTTATTATAAAACAGTATAGAATATAAAAACAATAAATCTAAGGGAATAAGATGAACGGAAGAATACAGCTGTCTTGCTCTCTCAAACCCTGTGTCCGTAAATGTAGTAACCACAACATCTAAAGAAAATCTCCTCTTTAACTCCTCTACCAATACCTTAGATGCGTTTACCTCACCCAGAGATGAAGCATGAAATAGAAAGAAATTATCCCTTCTTATCCTCTTTGGAAAAAAGCGTTCCTCTATCCTGTATCGCCATCTTCTGTTTACAAAAACCTTATAAATGAAAAAAGGGGATAGAAGAAGTAAAGCTAAGAGGGTAAAGAGATTGTACAAGAGGATCATATCTTAAACTGCATCCTGTACAGCTTACGATAATAATCACAGCGCTCAAGCAATTCCCGATGATTCCCGCAATCCACAATCCTCCCATCTTTCATTACCACAATTGTAGGAACATTTAAAATGGTGGAAAACCTATGGGCAACAATCAGTGTTGTTCTTCCCTTTATCAGTCTATTTAAAGCCTTCTGAACGATCTCTTCTGATGAGCTATCCAGGGATGCCGTTGCCTCATCCAGGATAAGGATCTGGGGATCCTTTAAAAGGGCTCGCGCAATTGCTATACGCTGCCTTTCACCACCTGAAAGTGTAAATCCCTGCTCTCCCAACACCGTATCATAACCCTGAGGTAATTTCTGAATGAAATCATGGGCAAAGGCGGCCTTAGATACCCTTATGACATCTTCCATATTCGCTTTCCCATCCATACCATAACATATATTATTCTTCACAGTATCATTGAACAAAAATGTATGCTGTGACACAATACCAATGTGTCTGCGCAAAGAAGTCAAGTCAAAATCCCTTATATCTACATCATCAAAATATATACAACCTCTGTCTATATCATAAAAACGGGGAATAAGATCCATCAAGGTAGACTTTCCCCCTCCGCTTTCCCCTACAAAAGCAACAATTTCTCCTGCAGGAATGAAGAGGGTTATATCTTTTAAAACCTCTTTATCTTCATAGGAAAAATAAACATTTTCAAATCTTATACCCTTCTTTAATCCTTTAAATTTTATTGCATTCTTTTTATTTACCACCGTGGATTTCCTATCCATCATTCCAAATATCCGCTCAGCAGCAGGTATCACCACCTGTATCTTACCATAGGCACGAGCGATAGACTTGAACGGTTTATAGAGCATAAACAAAGCAGCGGCAAATGAGAAAAAACCACCCACAGTAATGGTTCCTTTAAACACCAAATATCCACCAAACCAGATAAGAAAAGCAAGTCCTACCGCACCGATAAATTCCATCAAAGGAGAAACAATCTCCGATATACGCACCGATTTTAAGTTTATCTTCAAGAACTCATTTCCTTTCTGCTCAAATTTTTCTGACTCCATTTTCTCTGTGGTAAAGGCCTTGATGACCCTTATCCCCGCAAATGCTTCCTGAAGAATGGTGGTAATTTTTGCCATCGTCTCCTGTCTCTTCTTACCAACCTTTCTCAAGCGATTACCCAAATTTACCAGAGGATAGACAGCTACAGGAAAGACAATAGTAGAGATGAGGGCTAACTTCACATTGTTCATGTATACAACAACAAGTAAAAAAACAACGGTAAATGATTCTCTTATCGCATCCGGTATGGTGCGAGATACAACCTCCTGCAGCATCTCCGTATCATTCATTACTCTGGAGATAAGCTCCCCCGTATGATAACGGTCAAAAAAATCCAAAGAAAGTGCAGATATGCGCTTAAACAGGTCATTCCTAATCTTAAACAGTATATTTTCACCTACATAAGCTGTGCACCAACTTTGAAGATAAGTAAAAACACCCTTCAGAAGGTAAACAATTACTATAGCCACAGGCAAAAGAATGAGCATCTGCCTATTCTTAGAGATAAATACATCGTCCAGAACAGGTTTCACCAAGTAGGCAATAAGGGCAGTCAATCCCCCCACGATCACCATTGATATACTGGATAAGATTAAATACTTTATGTACGGTTTCACATACACAAATAATCTTCTTACAAGTTTCTCAGGCATTTTCTATCTTCCTTATTAAACCATCCATATCTTCTATCTCCAGGACATAGTCTAAATAGGCACAATCAAAATCTTTTAACTTTATCATATCCTTAGGAGTGGTAAGCAGAACATCAGCATTCTTTTTATCCTTTAAACAAATAAGCTTTTCTTTATCCTTATCGGTGTACATATGATGATCCATAAAGAATCTTCTACCCACAATCTCAACATTCATCTCTTTAACACTCTCCCTGAAAGACAGTGGATTGCCAATAGCACAGAAGATAAAGGCTTTATGAGGGAAGATCCTCTTTCCTTCCCTATCGAATATGCCCACAGATCTAAACATTGCCTTCTTACCCATGTATGCTGGGCCTTCAACCTTCCTCTTATACACTGAAATTATCTGATCCGCAAACTTTATACAGCTTTTGCTCTCTCTCAAAGCTCCAGCAGGAAACAAGAGTTTGTCTGCAAATGGATTTTCTCCATCCAGCACCAGTATTTCATAGCTTTTCTTTACCTTTAAATATTGAAAAGAATCATCCAAAATTACATACTTAAAACCCATATCCTTAGCATATTCAATACCCTTTATTCTATCCCTGGCACTGATCACAGGAACGTTTGTTCTATTTGCAATAAGCAATGCTTCATCGGAGACAAAAGGTGTATCAAAAAACACATCATCTCCATCAGAAACGAGAACAGGAACCTTAATCTTTCCTCCATACCCACTTACTATAACGCACACTCTCTTACCTCTATCTTTCAATGCCTTAGCTATCCTTATAACAACCGGTGTTTTTCCTACACCTCCTAAGGTAATACCGCCTACGCCAATAATCTTAACACCCCTAATCCTCTTAGAAAAAAGATTGCTGTACAAAATTCTGCGCAAATATAATACTTTTCCAAAGACAATAGAAAGGGGAAAAAGCAGGGGAAATAAGAGCTTCTGAATCCTACCTATCCATACAATGTTCATAAAACATCACCGATGGAAGAGTTTACTCTTTCTATGTCTTCTTTGTTGTGAACATAAACAGGCTTCAAAAATTCAACCTCCACTTCACTTAGAGGTTTAGGGACAAGAAATCTATCCCAACTCTTGAATTGCCATGCTCTTTTGTATCTTACCCTTACAGGAACTATAGGCACCTTCGCCAGGTAAGCCAATTCCACCGGCCCCTTCTTCATCTTGTGACGAGGACCTGTCGGTCCATCCGGTGCAATAGCAATATCACAATTTTCCTCTCTTATTGCCTTCAACATCATTCTAAATGCCCGATAAGGTCTTCTGTGACTGGATCCAGGAATATTGCCAACATTAAAAAAACGGACAACCTGAGCAACCAGCCTTCCATCACGATGGGTGCTGGCAAGTGTCTTTATACAACTACCCTTACGGAGAAAAGGCATAACAAACATATTTCCATGCCAGAATACATACACCACAGGAGAATGAATATCTTCTCTCTTAAAATCCCACTTCACCCTTATCTTAAAAAACAAACGGTAAAATTTTAACACCAGAAAGATAAAAAAGGTCCACATCAGGAATAAAGAAAATTATAGATAAGCAAAGCTGCAGAGTGAGAAACACCAGGTTTCCCCAAAGAGCTCCTCACCCCGGATAATCTATCCTTTAAATTGGTGTATATATTTTCATTGCTCAACATATGAATAATTAATTCCTCTATATAAGACGGAATGGCATTTCTTCCAATGAGTTCTGGAACAATTCTCTTTCCTGCTATAATATTTGGCAATCCAACATTCCTTACTCGATGAACAAGCATTCTACCCAAGAGATAACTCAAACCAGATATCTTATACACGATAACCATAGGCAACCCAAATACAGCACATTCTAAGGTAGCGGTGCCTGAAGCTACAATAGCTATCTTTGAGATGTCCATCACATGATAGGTATCTTCCGCCACTTCTATAAACGGATATTTATTTTTTACATTTTTTATAAAATCTGTATCTACATTCCCACCTGTTGCCCACACAAATGTGAATTTAGGAAGTCTCTTCCTTAAATTTTTTGCCGCATCAAATATAACAGGCAAATTGTAGCCCATCTCCTCCTTTCTGCTACCTGGAAGCAGCAGAACCACATCCTCTTTTTCATGAATACCTATTTTTCCATCCAGTACATCTAAGATGGGATGACCAAAGTAAAAAATCTTTTCGTGATGAGGAAAATTTCTATAAAATGCGCGTTCAAAGGGGAAAACGGTAATAATCCTATCACAAAACTTCGTCATTGTTCTCGCTCTATAAGACCTCCAGGCCCAGAGCTGAGGAGCAACATAGTAGACAACCTTCTTCTTCTTTTTATGAGCAAGCTTTCCCACCTTAAAGTTAAATTCCGGGAAATCAATGAGAACTACTCCATCTACATCATCTATTACATCCTTTATCTTACCATATATCTCAAGCACTCTTCTAAGCTTTGGCACCACTTCTTTCACTCCAACCACAGATATATCCCTGTAATCGGCTAACAACTCAATTTCATCTTTAACAAGATGTGATCCCAACCCAACAAAATCCATATCATCCAGCTTTTTTAACTCTCTTATCAGTAAAGAGGCGTATCTTTCTCCAGATGGTTCGCCGCAAACCAAAAGTAATCTCTTCATTTACAAAAACCACGTTTAGAAGAACGCATAAATTCTAAGACTTTCTTTATATACGGAGATTCCTCTTTCTCCAGTTCCTTTATTATTTCTTTTAACAACAGATGAGAATGGAATATAGTCTTATAGGCTCGTTTGATTGTCCTTATATCTTCTTCACTGAATCCATGTCTGCGCAGGCCTACAATATTTATGCCACACGGTTTGGCTCTATTGCCTGCTACTAAGATATAAGGCAAAACATCCTGAGAGACCCCACTCACACCACCAATCATAGAATATGCACCTATTCTAACAAATTGATGAACAGCCGCCAGTCCACCCATACAGGCAAAATCTTCAACCATAACATGGCCCGCTAACTGCACCATGTTAGCCATAATCACATTGTTCCCAATCATACAGTCATGCGCAATGTGGACATAAGCCATAATAAAATTTCCATTTCCAATACGAGTAATACCCCCACCACGCTTTGTTCCTCTGTTGATCATAACAAATTCCCTGATAACATTATTATCGCCAATAACGAGCCGTGTTTCTTCACCTTCTTTGAAGTTAATATCCTGTGGAACAGTTCCCAGCACAGCATGATGAAAGATGTTGCAATTTCCTCCAATAGCGGTGTAATCCTCTATTATTACATTATTACCAATCCTCGTGCCATCTCCTATTTCCACCTCTTCTCCTATATAACTATAAGGTCCTATCTCCACGTTTTTCCCGATCTTTGCTTTATTACTTACTATTGCCGTAGGATGAATCATTTAAACCACCTGAGCCATCATAATTGCTTCTGCCACTATATCTTCTTCCACAAATGCCTTTCCTTCAATCTTCCAGATATTCCCTCTTCTTTTTATTATATTTACCTTCAGCTTCAAACTATCACCAGGAACAACAGGTTTTCTAAACCTTGCCTTTTCTATCCCCATAAAATACACCACTCTATCGCTTGTTGGCCTTTTCTCGTTTAATGATAAAAAACACAAAACGCCGCCTGCCTGAGCCATAGCTTCTACAATCAAAACACCAGGCATAACCGCTTTATGGGGAAAATGACCGGCAAAAAACGGTTCATTGTAGGTTACATTCTTTATCGCCGTGATGGAAGAACCCTCCTTCACATCAACAATCCTATCAATGAGTAGAAATGGTGGACGATGGGGTAAAATGCGTTTAATCTCCTCTATATCCATCATCTTAGCTTCTCCTCCAAGTCTTCTAATCTTCTCTCAATGAGTTTCATCTTCTCATAAAATTGATGCAGTCTATTGACCATTGCTACATTCTTTAACCATTTCCTATGTTCTATTACTGGTATGCCAGAATACATACCCCTTTTCCTAATATCTCCTGGAACACCAGACTTCGCACCAACAACAACACCATCGGCAATCCTTACATGCCCCACCACACCTACCTGACCGGCTAAAATCACATTCTTCCCTATCTTTGTGCTGCCTGCGATACCTGCTTGAGCTACTATTACGCTATTTTCTCCTATTTCCACATTGTGAGCAACCTGAACCAGGTTATCTATCTTGGTGCCCTCTTTTACCAGCGTTTCATCAAATGTCGCTCTGTCTATGGTGGTGTTTGCCCCAATTTCCACCTCATCCTCTATAACCACCCTACCTACCTGTATAATCTTTTCTCTTGAACCATCCCCCCTCTCCGCATATCCAAATCCATCACCACCAACCACAACCCCGGGTTGCAAGATCACCCTGTTGCCTATCCTCGCCCCTTCCATAATCACCACATGCGGATAAATTAAACAATCCTCCCCTATATCCACATCAGAACCAACATATGCAAAAGGAAAGATCTGCGTCCCCCTCCCGATGTGCACATTTCTGGCAACATAGACAAACGGAGCTATACCCACATCCTCATCACATTTAACATTACTATCCACATATGCCATTTCACTTATTCCTGTAAAATGTTTCCGGGGGGGATAAAACAATATTAAGGCCTTTGCCAGGGAAAGCTGAGGATTGGGAGAAATAAGAAATGTCTTGTGTGGAAAAGGAGAACAATCAAAACCTTCTGGTACGAGAACGGCTTTTGCACGGGTTAATTTCAGCTTTTCAACATAACCTTCATGTACCACAAAAACCAAATCATCCTCCTTTGCAGAATTTAAAGAAGCAACACCCCTAATCTCCAGTTCTCCATTACCAACAAATCTAACCTGTAAAGCTTTAGCCAGATCAGCTGCCTTCATTTCTTTTTCCTGGTAGATTCATTGTATGCCTTTATGAGTTTATCCGTTAAATCCATCCTGGGATTGAAATAGACTATTCCCCCATGCACCTCTATCACAACATCTATCTTTTCCTTCTTCGCTATCTTGTTAACCGTATCCACAAGGCCTTTCAAAATATTACTTTGATACTCATCGCTTTTATGTGAGATTTCACCTTGAGCCCTTTCTATAAAGTTTTGCAATTCCTTAGCTTTTGTTTCATAGAGCGCTTCCTTCTTGCTCCTCTCTGATTCCTTCATTTTTTTAGAAAGCTCCTCACGCAATTTCGCCAGCTCCGCTTTTTTTCTCTCAATAATCTTTTTCTTTACCTCTGCCGTCTCCTTCAAATTCCTTACCGCAACTTTTCCCGCCTCACACTCATTCAATGCCCTTTGCAGGTCAACAACACCCACAGTCAGAGAAAAGGCGGTACCGGTAAAAAGGAACAAGAAAATAAAAGAAAACAAAATCCTCCGCATAACACCTCCTTAAAATACCATTCCCATTGTAAAGTGCCATATTGAACCTTTTTCGTCTCCCTTAGGAGACAGGTTTTTACCCCATTCTATTCTCATCGGTCCTAAGGGAGAAATCCATCTCAAACCCAATCCTGCTCCCTTTCTCAAGCTAGATAGACTCTCTGTCATCCTCCAGCAATTACCCATATCATAAAAACCCACACCGTAGAGATTCAACTCAATCAGTAGAGGAAAGATCAACTCAGAGTTAAATACAACCTCCTTTTCTCCACCGATATAATTTCCCTCCTCATCCTTGGGAGAAATCTTCCCCTCACTAAAACCTCTCACCGTATCTATACCTCCCAAGAAAAACCTATTTTGAATAGGAACATGCTTACCAGAGATGCCCGTCGCATATCCCACTTCCCCCCTTACATGAGCTATAAGAGGTGACGAAAATAGCTTATGATAAATGGAATGGAAAGCAACAGTTTTCATATATTTTTCTGTTCCACCTAATCCTGCAACACGTACAGAAACATTTGATAAAGCACCAGTGGTGGGAAAAATACTGCTATCTAATGTATCTCTTTCTATAAATGGAGTAATATAGCTTTCGGTATGTCTTCCCTCCTGCTCTTTAAGATACTTACTGGGGTTCGACTGGGTTATATCTATCTTTTCTCTGGAAAGACCATAAGTGGAACCTATAGTCAATGTATTGTCAAAAAACCTACGAGCAAGCGTTACCTTACCTCCATAGGCATGTTCATCATAACTCGTATAGTCATACTTTGAATTGTACAGCGTTCCTGAAAGAGAGATGGGCCTATCCAATAACCAGGGCTGAGTTACCGTAAGATCAAACAATGAGGTACGGGAACCTACATTCCCGCTGAACGAAGCATGCACCCCCGTCCCCAAGAGATTTCTTTCCATTATACTGCCCATTACACTGAATTTATTAAATGTACTATAACCCATTCCAATATTAAAAGATCCGGTGTGTTTCTCCTTTACCGCTACCCGTGCATTAAGTTTGTCTTCTTCGTCCACCCGTTTTGTGGTGATCGCCACTTCTTTAAAATAATCCGTCTTATACAGCTGTTTTCTACTGTCTCTCAAATACTTGGAGTTGTAAAGATCCCCTTCCTTCAGCTTCAGCACTCTTCTAATCACATTATCCCTTGTCTTTTTATTGCCCACAATTTCTATTCTGTTTATATAGATTTTATGTTTCTTATCTATAACCAGGGTAACACCAACCGTTTTATTCTTTTTATCTAAATGAATAACGGGTTTTACATCACAAAATGCATAACCCTTCTGTCCATAAAGGTCAATTATCTTCATTATATCTTCTCTAAGAGCGACACCATCAAACACTCTTCCTTCCTTAGATTTCATCTGCTTTTTTAAAAACCCAGCACTGTAAGGCTCCTCATGTTTAAACCCTACATTTTTCAAAGTATATTTCTGTCCCTCCTCCAATGATATATCTATGTTTATGCAGGAATGAGAAATATCAACCGTCACCATAGGATCCTTTACACTCACCTCTGCATAGCCTCTCCTTAGATAAACATCCCTCACTGCCTCCTTATCCATTGAAACAGCATCTTCGTTAAACCTGCCGGTATAAAACCAGGGTAAAAAGGTAAGGATATATGGACCATGCTTTCTGTGATTTACCATTGCCTTTTCAATAACGCTTTTCTTCACATGTCTGTTGCCAATTATATTTATATTCCTTATTACTACTTTCTTACTCTCACGAATGGTGTATTCAATATCCACTCTGTTTTCCGGGACAGGTTTAACAGAATAAGAAATTTCTGTAAGGTATCTACCCTTTTTCATGTATAATGCCTTCATCTTTTCTACGCTCTCTGCTATCAAATCTGGAGTGAGTATTCGATAAGGTTTAGTTTCGCAACTTTTGAGCAACTCTTTATCTTTAATCTTCTTATTTCCAACAAAGGTAACAAATCTTATAGAGGGCTTTTCTTCCAGTATAAAGGTAACACTCTTTCCCCCCTTCACATCCTCAACATCTGCTTTTACATTGTTATAAAAACCCAGAGCATATATACGGCGAATATCTCTATCAACCTTATCTATGCTATATTTTCCCCCTGCCTTTGTTTCTATAACATCCATTACCGTAAGCTTATCCGTTCTTACCAACCCCCTAACATCCACCTTCACCACATCCTGAGCAAACGCAGAAACGGAAAAAAGTAAAAAAACAAGAATAAAAAACAACAATTTAAGCTTCATACAACCTGCTCCCATGAAGGAGATATGAGCGATCACACCTACTCAAAAGTGTTCTATCATGAGAAGCTACAATAAATGTCTGCCCATAAACCCTGTTGATGTCCTTAATCAAATCAAATATCTCTGCAGCTGTTTTTTCATCTAAGCTCGCCGTTGGTTCATCTGCTATAACCAATCGAGGTTTGTTTATTAAAGCTCTCGCCAAAACAACCCTCTGTTTTTCGCCCTCCGAAAGCATATAACTTCTTCTATTAAAAAGGCTTTCTTTTAAACCCACACTCCTTAAAAGCTCCATCGCCCGTTTCTCTTTATTTTTAAACCCTCCAATAAATGCTGGCATCAACACATTTTCTAACACACTGAACTCAGGAAGTAAAGAAGGAAACTGAAAAACAAAACCTATTTCCCTATTCCTCAGAGATGCAACCTTTTTTTCACCAAGAGAAAAGGGATTCTTAAATCCCAAAAATACAAGTTCCCCCTCATCCGGTGCATCCATCAATCCCAGAATATGAAGCAGGGTGCTTTTTCCAGAACCAGAAACGCCCATTATCGCTACTATCTCTTTCTCATATACCTCCAGATTTACTCCTTTCAAAACCTCTATCTTCTTCCCTCCATTGAAAAAGGAACGCTTTATGCCCCAGGCTTTAATCAAAGGATTCACTTTAGAACCTCTATCACATTGCATTTAGAGGCTTTGTGGGCTGGATAAAGTGAAGCGAAAATAGAAAGAAAAAGAGCAGACAGCGAAACAATGGCTACATCCATTAAATGAATATCCACAGGAAGGGTGGTAATATAGTATACATCAGAGGGAAGGGTTATAAAATGATATTTTTTCAACATAAAACAGATAATAAAACCCAGTATATTCCCCATTGCCACACCACTTAGTCCCAGGATAAAACCCTGAATAACAAATATTCTTTTAATATTCTTAGATGTTGCTCCCATGGAAATCAACACTGCAATATCCTTCACCTTGCCCATCACGGACATCGTCAAACTACTCAAAATATTTAAAACAGCCACCAGAACAATTAAAGAGAGAACAATGGACATGGTCACCTTTTCCAGTTTTAAGGCGAAAAAAAAATTCCTGTTCATATTCATCCAGCTCCGAGCATAAAGTGGATAGGAAAGTCTCGCAGATAAGTTTTTCGCCAATCCTTCGGCCTTAAAAGGATCTTCCAGGTAAATGCCCATCCCTGTAATTATCCCCCTCATATCTAAAATTTCCTGCATTCTATTAAGTGGCATAAAAATCATGGATGCATCGTAGTCATATAAGCCTGAATTAAAGATACCATCAACTTTACCTTCCCAGGAAACAGGTATAGAAGCTTTGGTTAAAGGAAAAATTAACCTTATCTTATCTCCAACCCCTATACCCAAAATGTTGGCCAGTTCCTTTCCTACAATTAAGCCTCTTTTTTTAATGGAAAAATATCTGTTCACCGGTGCATTCTCAAAATTTATTCCTCTGATCAATGCACCTACACTAACCCTGCCGGATGAAGCGATACACTGAGAAAGTAAAAAGGGTGAAGACCGGTACATCTTTTCTATCTCTCCTACCTCTCTTTCGCTGAAAAAATGATTATAGCTCATCACCACCACATGAGGGTTGACCCCTATTATCTTTTCCGTCAGTGTAGAGTTGAAACCATTCATCACAGACAAAACTACAATCAATGCGGCTACTCCTACCGCAATTCCTAAAACAGAAAAAAAAGAGGTAAGAGAAATAAAACTCTTCTTGCCCCCTAAGTATCTCAAAGCAATGAATTTTTCTACCAACAACTCACCCTTTATCTCACAAGGACAAGGTCGATTACCTGAGACATGTCTTCTACATAGTGAAACTTTACCTTTTCAATAATATCCTTAGAAATCTCTTCCACATCTTTCTTATTTAAAAGGGGTACAACTACTTCTTTGATGCCTGCCCGCAATGCAGCCAGTGTTTTTTCTTTAATCCCACCCACCGGCAATATCCTTCCCGTTAGAGTAAGTTCTCCAGTCATGGCAACATCATTACGCACTGGTTTATCAGTTAAAGAGGAGATAATCGCAGAGGCTATTGCTACACCTCCAGACGGTCCATCCTTTGGTGTAGCACCTTCAGGAATATGAATATGCAGGTCTATCTTTTGATAAAAATCTTCCTTTAAACCCAGATCCTTATAATGCTCGCGTGCATAAGTTACTGCAGCCTGGGCAGATTCCTTCATCACCTCCCCTAAGGAACCGGTAAGCATAAGCTTTCCTGAACCTTTCACTTTCACCACTTCGATAAACAGGATACTTCCACCCACCGGTGTCCAGGCCAAACCCGTAGCTACACCTGTGTAACACTTGTTTAGTTTTTCCTCTGTAAAATACTTAGGAGCACCTAAATATTTACCTATATTTCTGGTTGTTACACGAAATGTCTTGTCTTCTGTAGCTTTTTCTGCTATACGACGGGCGATTTTCCTTAAGACAGAAGCTATCGCTTTTTCCATATTTCTCACACCCGCCTCTCTTGTATAGTCCTCAATAATCTTCTTTATGCTATTGTCCGTAAAGATAATATTGTACTTCTCCAAACCGTTGTTTTTGATCTCCTTGGGCAAAATATAACGCTGAGCAATTTTTATCTTTTCATCCACTGTATAACCTGGAATCTTTATGACTTCCATTCTATCCAGTAGAGGGGAGGGAATGGTATCTGTGGTGTTGGCGGTGGTAATAAAAAACACCTTGGATAAATCAAAAGGCACGCCCAAGTAATGGTCTTCAAATTCACAATTTTGTTCAGGATCAAGCACCTCCAATAAAGCGGATGCAGGATCTCCTCTGAAATCCACTCCCAGTTTATCCACCTCATCCAACACAAATACAGGATTATTCGTTCCTGCCTGTTTTAGCCCCTGAATTATCCTCCCTGGCAGCGCTCCTACATATGTTCTCCTATGCCCTCTTATCTCTGCTTCATCGCGCACTCCTCCTAAGGATATTCTACACAGCTTCCTGCCCATGGCTCGAGCGATAGACTTAGCCAGAGACGTTTTTCCAACACCGGGTGGTCCTACAAAACACAAAATAGGACCTTTAATCTCCTTCTTCAATTTCCTCACAGAGAGATACTCCAAAATCCTGTCCTTTGCCTCCCTTAAGTCGTAGTGGTCCTCATCCAGCACCCTCGCTACTCTCTTTATATTTAAATAATCCTTTGTAGACTTACTCCAGGGCACAGAAACCATCCAATCTAAATACGTTCTTACTACTGTGGCTTCTGCACTGTCGGGATGCATCTTTGACAATCTGGATAACTGTTTTTCTGCTTCCTTCCTGGCAAGTTTGGGCATTTTAGCTTCTGCAATCTTTCCTTTCAATTCCTCTATTTCATCGACGCCTTCTACCTCTTCACCCAACTCCTTTTTAATCGCTTTAAGCTGTTCTCTCAAAAAATATTCCCTTTGCGTTTTTGATATCTCTCCTCTTGCCGCATCTTGAATTTTATCCCTCACTTCAAGAAGCTGAATTTCCTTATCTAAAAAGGCGCTCAACTTAAACAGTCTGTCCCTTAAAGATACAGTTTCCAAAATTTCCTGAGCAACCTTTGTTCTCAGATGAATATTGGAAGCTACAACATCAGCAAACTTACTCGGTTCGTCGATATTACTTACAACCATAACCAGATCAGTAGAAACATTCTTATCCAGTGAAGCAAGCCTATCCAACTGGGTTCTTATGTTTTTCACCAATGCTTCGATTTCCAATTCCTCCTCATGACTTTTTACGCCTTCCTCTTTTATCACTTCTATAGCTGCTTCCATAAAAGGTCTTTCCCTTTTATATTCTGTAATTTTCGCCTTAGACAAACCCTGTACCAGTATCTTCACTCTTCCATCGGGAAGTTTTATCATCCTCAAGATAAGAGAAACTGACCCTACGGTATAGATATTCTCCACCCCTGGCTCATTGTCCTCCGGCCTTTTCTGCGCAACAAGCATAAGTAATCTATCCTTAGAAAGAGCTTCATCTATCGCCCGTATAGAGAAGTCTCTGCCCACATAAAGTGGTACAATCATATGTGGAAATATAACTACATCTCTCAACGGAAGAACTGGAAGCACATCGGGAATCTTAATTTCCTCATCTTTTTTCTGTTCCATAAACTATACCCTCTTCTTACAAATTACAGTCAACACACCATTTTTATATACAGACCTTATCTTATTCCCATCAACTGCTACCGGGAGCAATATTAACCGCTTGAATCTCCCGAATGTCCTCTCTACTCTCATATATCTTACATTCTTTCCTGAAACAGTTCTCTTTTTTACACCATAAACAGCAACTCTATCACCCATATATACCACGTGAGTGTCTCTCAAATCAATTCCCGCTATTTCTATCTCTATATATAATTCATTGCCCTTTTCAAATACATCTGCAGGTGGTTCGTCCAATTCCCACCATTCCCCATTTAAACTATCCTTTACAATTTCCAATATCTCTCTCTTTAAAATAAGCTTCATTTCCCTATTTTATCCCTTATTTCTTCAACAAATCTACTCTGGGGATACTTTTTCTTCAGTTCATTGAAAAAAAGTTGAGCATCATCTTGCCTGCCCAAGTAATAACAACTCATCGCTAAAAGATACAACATCTCATCCGTAAAGTTCAAATCTGAAAAGTGATGGGACATAAACGTAAGTCTATTCAATGCTGCATTATAATTGTGCAGTCGAAAGTAAAACCTGCTGACAAACAACTCATGCCTGTAAATCTCATCCACACATTGCATAATATAGGTATCTGCCTGGTGAGCAAACGCACTCAAAGGATGTTCTTTTTTTAATCTCACAAACGCCTTCAACGCCTTTATTACAGGGGTCTGATCCCTATCATAGGAATTTCTACATCGCCAGAAAGAGAGAGCAATCCTGTACTGCGCGTACACTGCATCAGGAGAGTTAGGATAATACTTTATAAACCGCCCGTAAGCTTCACGAGCCAGTATATGCTCACCTTTAGCAAAATAGACATCGCCCAACCTTAGATAAGCCTTCTTAGCATAAACACTGCCTGGATGCTGCTCTCTTACCATGCGCAGATCGTGCTCCGCTTTCTCATAATCATGATTTATATAAGCCTGTATACCACTATTGTACCATTCAAAAGCGCTTTTTTCCGGTTCTTCTGGTATTATCTTTTCATTCACCGCACAGGCAACTAAAAAAATGGTGATAAAGAAAAATAGTAATTTTTTTAGCAATTACAACCTCCAATAGACATAACCCGCTTTTTCCACCTCCCTTTTATTAAATATACCCTTTATATCAGCAAACAATGGTCTATCTATCCGGCAGTGCCGTTTCAGCTTTTCTATGTCAAGACCCATATAAGCTCTATGTTTTACACATACACAAAGCCCATCCAGACTATCAAGATCATCAAAACGGCAAAGAGAACGATGAAAAGTGTTGTAAATATCCTTTTCACTGGCCAATGGATCATGCAGATAAACCTCCATACCATAAGAAGAAAGTTCTTCCACCAGATTGTAAACCTTCGTGTTGCGTAAATCTGGCACATCTTCTTTGAAAGTAAGACCAAGAATAGCCAGTCTTGCACCGTTAACAGGAACATTCTGTTCAATGAGTACCTTCACTATACTGCTGGCAATAAAATTAGGCATATAATCATTTATTCTCCTTCCTGCTAAAATCACCTCTGGATGATAACCTATCTCTTCTGCCCTATAGGTGAGATAGTAAGGATCAACCCCTACGCAATGTCCGCCCACTAAACCCGGTGAAAAATTTAAAAAGTTCCATTTTGTCGAAGCCGCTTCTAATACCTCCTTTGTATCTAACCCCAATCTATGAAATATAATAGAAAGTTCATTCATCAAAGCTATATTCAGATCCCTCTGTGTATTCTCTATAACCTTTGCCGCTTCTGCCACTTCTATAGAAGATGTTTTACATACGCCTGCCTTTACCACGTTCTTATATAAGGAAGCTACCGCATCCAATGTCTCTTCATCTTCTGCTGATACTATCTTCACTATATCCGGAAAACGATGTTTCTTGTCGCCAGGATTTATCCTTTCAGGAGAATAAGCTATCTTAAAGTTTTTACCTTTTGAGGCCTCTTCAATTATAGGTTTGCATACAAGATTTGTTGCGCCAGGATAGACAGTAGATTCATAAACCACAATCACTCCTTCTTTCATATTTTCCCCCACAATTCTGCTCGCCCGCTTTAAAGGTTCAAGGTCAGGAATATTGTGATTATCTATAGGTGTGGGAACGGCAACGATAATAACATCACATCTTCTTAAAAGACCAGCATCAGAGGTAAAAATCACAGATGTATGTTTCAATTCTTCATTCACCTCTCCTGTCCTATCTATACCTTTCTTTAACTCCTCTATTCTCTTTTCATCTATATCAAACCCCACACATTCAAATTTCTTTCCAAATTCTATGGCAACAGGCAATCCTACATACCCCAGACCTACAACCCCTATTACCACTCACACCTCCTTAAAACAGATATCCTCAACAATATTTTCCCCACATAAACGATTGATATTCTCCATTATTCTGTCCTTTATAAAAGAGAGCTCCATGGCCCATACGCTGGAACTCACCTTTACCCTTAATACCTTATTTCTTATTCCTACAACCTGAGTATTTTTATATACAATGTCACCTACTATTTCCCTCCAGTTTTCTCTAATGCGCACCTCATCACCCAACCTTCTACATCGCAAATCCTTTAGAATCTCAGATAAAACTTCGCCTATCTTTCTCATAGAGATGTACCTGGGGGGATTTGAACCCCCAACCTCAAGATCCGGAGTCTTGCGCTCTATCCCTTGAGCTACAGGTACCCACTCAAGATACTATGCATCAAAGACCCACCTTAGTCAAGCTTTTACCTGTGCCAATGAAATGCATAGTTGATTCTAAACATAACATGCAATAGAGTATATAACATGTTTGG
>JAGGSF010000102.1 GCA_021159235.1 Deltaproteobacteria bacterium
GGCATCCTGTTTTACCTTCGTTATACAATAAATCTATTTTCTAAAAATCATTCTGTATTCCAATAGGCTTTAGCAATTATTTTTGTAACATCTTCAAATAGCTCCTTGTAATTTTCTATAGGTTTGATTAAATAAGGTTCGTCTTCTATCTTCTCCGGTAAATTTGTAAATTTTCTCTGAATTACATACTCAATACCCTCTATTCCAAACTTCTCCCTTACCTTTTTAAACCCCCATAGAATATAATCCCTCCCTTTTTCCTTTAATATAAAATAAATATCCATTATATCTTTAACCTCGTTTCTGTCGGCTAAAGCGGCAAGCTTGTTAACAAAAATGTCTTCAAAGCTATCTACCCACAAATCTCCAACCTTTCTTCTCGGAGCAACATTTTTGAAAGGATAGAAGGTGAACTCAACTTTTAAGGATTCATCAGGAGATGAAATTAGAAAAAGCCTTCTGTCGTATATTGCTTCGTAATTTATTTTTTTTATTTCGGCTATAGAATGCAGGAAAGATAGTATTGCATTTATGTCTAAGGCTGTTTTATTGTCTGTAAAGAAATCAAGGTCATAAGAGCGGCGATGTTGTAAATAGACATAAGATAAAGCTGTGCCACCAGTGAAATAAAAGTGTTTTGATAATTCAGATTTTCCAAAGTATGCTAAAAATTGTTTTTGAATCTTTGTCAATATATTCAATCCAATACACCCTCTTTTATCAATTTGTAATAGAATTTGATGAGTTTCTTGTTTGCTTTAGGAATGCTGAGTTTATCAAGATGCCTGTAAAGTTCAATGACTGTTTTTTTATCTCTCCCTACCTGTGGAAAAAATAAAGCTATTCTCTCTAATCTTTTTAACTTGGAAACCTTCTTATAATCCCAGAAAATAGCATTTTGTTTTTTCTTCATTTTTTAGCAGTCTTTTGAATCCCCGGCATCTAAAACCAGGCACCCTGTTTACTTTTATTATACATTATTCATTTTAAAAAACCATAATTTTTCATTCTTTATTTTAGCATATTCATTCAAAAGGTTTTAACGACTGCTTCTGGTTTGCAGGCCAAACATCTTAAGTGTTTGACTTGACAGAGACAGGTATTTTTACTAAATTCTTCAGTGGGCTGCTAGCTCAGCTGGTAGAGCAACGGACTCTTAATCCGTGGGTTGGGGGTTCGAGTCCCCCGCAGCCTACCATTATTTTGTTATTAATTAATAGAAACGTTTGTTTTTGTGGGTTTTTTGATATAAATCTCTGTAGCATTGGTTGACATTTATGTTTTTTTGGATATAATTCCAACGCTTAAAGCTGGCGTAGCTCAAGGGTAGAGCAGCTGATTTGTAATCAGCAGGTTGGGGGTTCAATTCCCTTCGCCAGCTCTTTTAAGTAGGGGAGGTTCCCGAGCGGTTAAAGGGGGCAGACTGTAAATCTGTTGGCGTATGCCTTCGGAGGTTCGAATCCTCCCCTCCCCACTATAGGCGGGAATAGCTCAGCTGGTAGAGCACGAGCCTTCCAAGCTCGGGGTCGCGGGTTCGAAGCCCGTTTCCCGCTTTTGGCCCATGTAGCTCAGCGGGTAGAGCACTTCCTTGGTAAGGAAGAGGTCGCAGGTTCAAGTCCTGTCATGGGCTTATAAATGTAAGGAGGATTTTATGCCAAAGGAAAAGTATGTGCGTAAGAAACCCCATGTGAACATAGGCACGATTGGGCATGTGGATCATGGAAAAACAACACTTACTTCAGCTATTACCAGGGTTTTAGCTACTAAGGGATTGGCAAATTATATAGGTTATGATGAGATAGATAAGGCTCCTGAGGAAAAAAGCAGAGGGTTGACCATCAACATTGCTCATATTGAGTATGAAACGGAGAACAGACACTATGCACACATTGATTGTCCCGGTCATGCGGATTATGTTAAGAATATGATTACTGGTGCAGCCCAGATGGATGGAACGATACTGGTAGTCTCTGCTGCAGATGGTCCTATGCCACAAACCAGAGAGCATATAATTTTAGCCCGTCAGGTAGGGGTGCCTTATATAGTTGTGTTTTTAAACAAAACAGATATGGTAGACGACCCAGAATTGATAGACCTGGTAGAGATGGAGACCAGAGAGCTTTTAACCAAATACGGTTATCCTGGAGATGACCTGCCGGTTATAAAAGGGTCTGCCTTAAAGGCTCTGGAAACACCGGAAGGTGAGGAAAATGAACATACCAGGGCGATCTGGGATCTGTTGAAGGCGGTGGATGAGTATATAAAGACACCGGTAAGGGATGTTGACAAACCCTTCCTTATGCCTATTGAGGATGTATTTACCATCTCTGGAAGGGGAACGGTGGTCACAGGCAGGGTGGAAAGAGGAATAATTCGTCCCGGGGACGAGGTGGAGATGGTAGGATTTAGACCTACCAGAAAAACGGTGGCAACATCCCTGGAGATGTTCAGGAAAATACTGGATGAAGCGAGGGCAGGAGACAACGTTGGAGTGCTGTTGAGAGGAGTAAAGAGAGACGAGGTGGAGAGAGGAATGGTGCTGACCAAACCAGGATCCATTACTCCTCATACTAAGTTCAAGGCACAGATTTATGTTTTAACCAAGGAAGAAGGTGGAAGGCACACACCATTCTTTACAGGATACCGTCCTCAATTCTTTGTGCGGACAACGGATGTAACAGGAGTAATAAAACTACCTGAAGGGGTAGAGATGATCATGCCTGGTGATAATGTTGAGATAGAAATAGAGCTTATTGCTCCTATTGCTTCTGAGGAGGGAACACGGTTTGCTATAAGGGAAGGTGGAAAGACAGTGGGTGCTGGTGTAATTACCAAGATTCTGGAGTAGATATATGAGGGAAATAGTTCGTCTTGCCTGTGATGAGTGTAAGAGAATAAATTATACAACGAAGAGAAACAAGAAAGAGAAAAAAGAAAAATTGCATCTTAGGAAGTTTTGTCCATTTTGTAGAAAACATGTAATACACAGAGAGGTGAAGTAGGCCAGTAGCTCCAATTGGTAGAGCGGCGGTCTCCAAAACCGCAAGTTGGGGGTTCGAGTCCTCCCTGGCCTGCCATGAGTATGGATATTGTGGATAAGGTGAAAAGATTTTTATTAGAAGTTCGCAGTGAGATGAAGAAGGTTGTGTGGCCAGAGAAGAGGAATCTTTTCTCGGCAACAATAGCGGTGGTTATATTTATAATTGTTGTTACTGTGATTTTGAGCGTGTTGGATTACATTTTTTCTGTATTGGGAGGATTGATTTTCAAGTAATGGAAGAGGCAAAATGGTATGCTATTCATACTCAAGCAGGGTTTGAAAAGAGAGTAAAAGAGAGTATAGAAAAAGAGGCAGAATTGCTGGGCTTTAAGGATAAAATAGAAGAGGTGCTTATTCCAGTAGAAGAGGTTGTTGAGATAAAAAAGGGTGAAAAGAAGATAAGAGAGAAGTGTTTATATCCGAGTTATGTGTTTATAAAAGCTCATTTTGACAACGCTCTTTTTGATGTTATAAGAAAATTGACCCATGTAACAGGATTTGTGGGTAGTAAGGAAGAACCTGTTCCTTTGAGCGATGAGGATATAGATCTGGTTTTTGAGAGGTTGAAAAAAGCCAAAGAGGCTCCCAGACCAGCGGTTTCTTTCAAGCAAGGCGATAAAGTGAGGGTTACAGATGGTCCGTTTACCGATTTTGTGGGCACAGTGGAGGAAGTGGATTTAGATAAAGCGCGCTTAAAAATAATGGTGAGTATATTCTGTCGTTCCACGCCAGTGGAGTTGGATTATAATCAAGTGGAGAAAATAGAGGGGTAAAGTGATGGAAGAAGTTGTAGCTACCGTTAAGTTGCAAATACAGGCAGGAAAAGCATCTCCTGCACCGCCTGTAGGACCAGCGCTGGGTCAGCATGGGATAAATATTATGGATTTTTGTAAGAAGTTTAATGAACAGACAAAAGATAAGGGTGATTACACTATTCCTGTGGTGATTAAGCTCTATAAGAATAGAAGTTTTTCTTTTGTTACAAAGACGCCTCCTACATCTGAGCTTATAATGAAAGCACTGAAGATAGAAAAAGGTTCTTCTATGCCGAATAAAACTAAGGTGGGAAAACTCTCAAAAAAGGATTTGGAGAATATTGCTCGAATGAAGTTGCCGGATTTGAATACAAGGGATATAGAAAAGGCGATGAAGATTGTTGCCGGTACTGCACAGAATATGGGTGTCGAGGTAGAATTATGAAAAGGGGTAAAAAGTACTTGCAAGCTCTGGAAAAATATGATCAATATAAGGAATATTCGCTGGAAGAAGGGATAAAGATATTAAAAGACATTGCTTATGCAAATTATGATGAGGCGATAGAGGTTTCCATGCACTTGGGTGTTGATCCGAGACATGCGGACCAGATGGTCAGGGGTACGGTGGTGTTGCCTCATGGGTGTGGTAAATCTGTTAGGGTGTTGGTTTTTACTAAAGGAGAAAAGGTGAAAGAAGCAGAGGAGGCGGGTGCGGATTATGTTGGTGGAGAGGATATGGTAGAGAAGATAAAGGGTGGATGGTTGGAGTTTGATAAGGTAATTGCGACACCGGATATGATGTCTGTAGTGGGAAGGATAGGCAAGATATTAGGTCCAAGGGGACTCATGCCCAGTCCGAAATTAGGAACGGTAACATTTGATGTGAAGGGAGCCATAGAGAGGGCTAAGGCAGGAGAGATAGAGTTTAGAGTGGACAAAACGGCTAATATTCATGCCTCCGTTGGCAGAAAATCCTTTGATGTTGAAAAGTTGAAGGAAAATATACAGGCCTTTTACGATTCGGTTGTGAAAGCAAAGCCTGAGGCGGCAAGAGGAAAATATATAGAAACACTTTATTTAAGTGCAACTCATTCTCCTTCCGTGAAGATTAAGGTGGGAACGGTCAGATGAGGAGGAAAAATTTGGAAAGCAAAAGCATGGGGGAAAAAAGAGAAGTAGTAGAGAGGTTGAAAGAAGATGTAAATAGGTGGCAGATTGTTGTTCTTTCTGATTTTTCTGGTATGAGTGTAAAAGAAATGGAAGATGTGAGGGAGGCATTGAAGGAAACGGGCGGCGGTTTTCGTGTTGTGAAAAACACAATTATAAAAAGAGTCTTAAAAGATACGGTGTTTAATGGGCTTGTGGATAAAATCTCAGGTTCTAATGCCATAGCTTATACCGAAAAAGACCCTGTTAATTTGATTCAAGCACTGGTAAAAAAGGTGAAGAGTTGTGAAAACTTGAAGATTAAATCTGGTGCATTTGAAAAGAAATTGCTTTCTTTGAATGATATTGAAGCAATTGCTACTCTTCCACCAAGAGAGGTTCTCACCGCACAACTCTTGTCCATGTTAAATGCACCACTGTCCAATTTTATGAATGTGTTTAATGGTATTTTGTTGAGATTTATTTATGTTTTGAAAGCCTGTGAGAAAAAAGATAGGACTTTAGGAGGTAAAGGGAATGCCTGATGTTACCAAGGAAGATGTTATCAAGTTTATTGAGAACATGACTGTTCTGGAGATGAGTGAGTTTATTAAAGAGTTGGAAGAGCATTTTGGAGTGAGTGCCCAGCCGGTGGTTGCTCAGGCCGCTCCAACTCAAGCAACTGAAGAGGCAAAGCCTGAAGAGAAAACCGAATTCGATGTTGTGTTGAAGGAGGTTGGTCAGAAAAAGATTCAGCTTATAAAAACAGTGAGGGAGATTACAGGTTTGGGATTGAAAGAGGCGAAGGAGTTAGTGGATAAAACCCCTGTTAAGGTGAAGCAGCATTTGTCCAAAGAAGAAGCAGAAGCTGTTAAGTCTAAAATAGAAGAGGCTGGAGCTACTGCTGCAATTGAATAAATCTTACTTTTTATAGGTGGGGAAGAGGTCTTGAGACCTCTTCCCTTATTTTTTTGCACTGAGATGAGGTGAATAGAATATGAGTAAACCTTTACTTTCTGGCATGAGAGTGAGGCTTGACTTTTCAAAGGTGTATAAGGCTTTGCCTGTTCCTGACCTTTTAGATGCACAGTTGAGGTCCTATCATGATTTTTTGAGTAAAGATCCTAAAGTGGAAAAAAATTTAAAGAGGCTGTTTGAAACAACCTTTCCCATAGAGGATGTTCATGGTCGGCTTACGCTGGAATTTATTGATTATGAAGTTGACCATCCCAAATGCAAACCTGATGAGTGTAAAACAAAAGGTCTCACTTATGGTGGTTCGTTGCTTATGATAGTGAGGCTTACTGTTTGGAATGTTGATGAAAAGACAGGAAAAAGGATTTCTCCGCAGGATGTGAAAGAGCAGAAGATATATCTGGGGGAGTTACCCTTGATGACAGAAAAGGGTAGCTTTATTATAAATGGGGTAGAAAGGGTTATTGTTGGTCAGTTGCATCGTTCACCAGGGCCTGTGTTTAAAAAGCTTCCTCTATCTTCTACGGGAGGAAGAGTTTTTTATCATGGTCAGATTATCTCTGATGTGGGTTCATGGATTGAATTCGAAACAGATGTAAAGGATGTTATCTATGCGCGTATAGACAAGAAAAAGAGGTTTCCTGCTACCATTATCCTCAAGGCATTGGGATTTGAAGAGGAGGAAATACTCTCTCTCTTTTACTCCTCTATGAAAGTGAAAATAGACAACGGCGCGTTTTTTGTAGAAGCTTCTGATAAAGCTTGCAGATTTAAGGTAAGTGCAGATGTTGAGAAAGACGGAGAGACAATCATCTTGAAAGATGAAGAAGTGTCCCCTGAATCAGTGGAGAAAGCAAAGCAATATGGTATAGAATGGTTTCCTGTAAGCAGAGAGCAGATAGTAGGTCGTTATCTGTACAAGAGTGTGTTGGATGAGAAAGGAGAAGTTGTTCTGGATTGTGGAGATATGATAACCAGCGGTTACCTGGATGTCTTTGAATCCATGAAAAATGTAGTTTTAGAGTTGATTTGTGCAGATTATGATGATTACACGATAAAAAACACACTGATTTTAGATAGAGAAATAATGAGAAAATTTGAGGCGGTTATTTCTGAGGGTATGTTGAAGGAAGATGTAGCCAAAATGTATATTTATCATATATTGAGACCCGGTGAATCAATAGCACCTGAGAAAGCTAAGGCATTTTTCCATATGTTGTTTTTTGATCCTAAGAGATACGATGTTTCATTGGAGGGAAGATTAAAATTAAATGAGACCTTTAATATAGATGTGCCGGAAGATGTAAGAACATTAACTCCTGATGATTTTGTTGGTATGCTTAAATATTTAGTTTTATTGAAGAATGAAGTGGTCGTTCCGGATGATAGAGACAGTCTTTCTAACAGGAGAGTGAGCCTGGTTGGGGAATTGCTTTATGAAGAGATGAGAATAGGCTTTTTGAGGATGCAGAAACTCACGCAGGATAGGATGATAATGGGGAACATAGCAGATGTAACACCATTTGATCTCATAAATGCTAAACCTGTAGCATCTGCAATTATGAGCTTTTTTTCCACCGGCCAACTCTCCCAATTTTTGGATCAGACAAATATTTTGTCGGAGATTAGTCACAAGAGAAGATTGTCGGCGTTGGGTCCCGGAGGATTGACAAGAGAGAGAGCAGGTTTTGAAGTAAGGGATATCCATCCTTCTCACTACGGAAGAATCTGCCCGGTGGAAACACCAGAAGGACCAAATATAGGTCTTATTACCTCTATGGCTACATATGCAAGAGTAAATAGGTATGGTTTCCTGGAGACGCCTTATAGAAGAGTGAAAGAGGGAAAGGTTTTAAATGAGGTGGATTATCTCATGGCATCGCAGGAAAAGGAACATATTATTGCCCAGGCGAATGCACCTTTAAATCCGGATGGAACATTTAAGAACAGATATGTTCCTGCTCGAAAGAATGGCGAATTTGTTATGGCCAAGAGAGAGGAGGTAACACTGATGGATGTTTCTCCAAGCCAGTTGGTGGGTATAACGGGTTCGCTTATTCCTTTCCTTGAGCATGATGATGCCAATCGTGCACTAATGGGCTCGAATATGCAGAGGCAGGCTGTGCCTCTGATTACAAATGAGGCACCATTAGTGGGTACGGGAATGGAGAATGTTGTAGCTAAGTATTCTCGTAATGCAGTTGTTGCTCAGAGAGATGGTGAAGTAGTAAGGGTAGAAGCTAACAGAATATACATAAGTAGTGAGGAAAAGGATGGTCTCTACAGTCTGGATGTTTATCCAATAAGAAGGTTTGAAAGGACCAACCAGAATCTTTGTTTTGATCAACACCCTATTGTAGATGTAGGGGAAAGGGTAAAAAAAGGACAGGTCATTGCAGATGGACCAACAATGGATAAAGGAGAATTAGCATTAGGGAAAAACATGCTGGTAGCCTTTATTCCGTGGTATGGGTATAATTATGAAGATGCAGTTGTTGTTTCTCACAGGCTTGTTGATGAGGATATTTATACTTCAGTGCATATAAGAGAATTTGATGCTTTTGTGAGAGACACCAGCTTGGGGATGGAGGAGATTACTGCCGATATTCCCAATGCTTCTTCTGAGGTGATAAGAAACCTGGACAAAAACGGTATTGTGAGGATAGGTGCTTATGTAAAACCGGGTGATGTGCTTGTGGGCAAGATCACACCGCAGGCAGAGACTTCCTATTCACCTGAAGAAAGACTCTTAAGAGCAATATTTGGAGAGAAAGCAAGTAATGTTGCAGATTCATCTCTGCGGGTTCCTTCTGATGCAGAGGGTGTGGTTATAGATGTGAAAATACTTAGAAGCAAACAGGCGAAAAATGGAGCCTGCTTTAAAGGGATGGAAGAGATGAATGTGAAGAGCATAAACAAGGAGTTGCAGAGCAAACTAAATATTGTAAATAAATTGTATGTGGACAGTTTGAAGCAACTCATTGCTCAAAATCCTTTAGAAAAGGATGTGATAGATACAGAGGGAAAGATAGTGGAGAAGAAGGGAAGACGGATTTCAGTAGAGAAACTCTCTTCTCTGGATGTAAATGGGTTAAAGAGTCTGTGCATCTCCAAGAAGCTCAGGCAGAAATCGCTCTCAATAGAGCGTTATTACAAGAAGATAATTAAAAATCTAAAAGAATCTGCGGCAGAAGAAATAAAAAATGTAAGTAAGGAAGATGATTTGCCATCTGGAGTGGTAATGGCGGTAAAGGTTTATGTGGCGGTCAGGAGAAAACTTATGGTAGGGGATAAGATGGCAGGTAGACACGGCAATAAGGGAGTTATATCTAAAATATTGCCGGCTGAGGATCTGCCATTTTTAGAGGATGGGACACCAGTGGACATTGTTCTCGATCCACTGGGTGTGCCTTCTCGGATGAATATCGGTCAGATATTAGAAGCGCATCTGGGTTTTGCCTGCAAAAGATTAGGAGAAAGGATCAATGTTCTGGTTAAAGAAGGAAAGAAAAGTGCTATAAGGAATTTTTTGAATAATATCTTTGATGGAAATAAGGATGAGGTTAAAGCGTTTATAGAGCGTTTAAGTGATGAGGAAATTATGAGATTTGCCACGGATTGGGCAGGTGGCGTAAAGGCAAGTGTGCCTGTTTTTGAAAGTGCAACGGAAGAAGAGCTTAAAAACCTGTTCAAGAAGAGTGGAATGGAGTTATCCAAAATGAAGTTGTACGATGGTGTTACTGGGGAGCCGTTTGCCAATCCTGTATGTGTGGGATCCATGTATGTGTTGAAGCTCAATCATCTGGTAGAGGATAAAATACATGCAAGGAGCATAGGTCCTTACTCCTTGGTGACACAACAGCCACTGGGAGGAAAAGCGCAGTTTGGCGGTCAGCGGTTTGGAGAGATGGAGGTGTGGGCATTGGAAGGTTATGGTGCTGCGTATACTTTACAGGAGATGCTCACTATAAAGTCAGATGATATCATTGGCAGAAATAAGGCTTATGAGCTTGCGACGAAGGGAAGAGATATAACATTGGGAGGAGTACCTGAATCATTTAGTGTGCTTGTTCAAGAATTAAAATCCTTGTGTTTGGACGTAGAACTTTTAAAGGGCGTCAGAGGTTAGTGATGGGTGAGATGTTTACTGTTTTAAAGGGTAAACCAAGGTCTACGAGGGATTTTGATGCGATAAGGATAAGTCTTGTTTCACCGGATAAGATAAGGGAATGGAGCTACGGTGAGGTGAAGAAGGCAGAAACAATCAATTATAGAACATTTAAACCTGAAAGGGATGGTCTTTTCTGCGCTCGTATATTTGGACCAGTAAAGGATTATGAATGTTTATGCAGGAAGTACAAAGGGATGAGGTATAAGGGTGTAGTGTGCGAGAAATGTGGTGTAGAGGTAACGGAAGCGAGGGTGAGAAGAGAAAGGATGGGACATATTGAGCTTGCTACACCGGTCGCTCATATATGGTATTTGAGAAGCGTTCCCAGCATAATATCTCTGCTTCTTGATATTAAGCTGAAAGATCTGGAGCGGGTTATATATTATGAATCTTATATAACTATAAAGAGCAACATTCAGGAAATTCCAGTAAAAAAGGTTCTTTCAGAGAAAGAATATCGTGAGGCTAAAGAAAAATATGGAGACGGGTTTGTTGCAGAAATGGGTGCTTCAGCTGTAAGAAAGTTATTGGAGAAAATGGATATTGATGCATTGCATGAAGAGCTTCAGGAAGCAATCAGGACCACGACACTTGCAGCAAAAAAGAAAAAGATTGTGAGAAGGGCACGAATAATAGAGAAGATCAAGAGGGCAGGAAGCAGACCGGAGTGGATGATACTGGAAGTTTTGCCTGTTTTACCTCCTGATCTGCGTCCATTGGTTTCTTTGGAGAGCGGAAGATTTGCATCCTCGGATTTAAACGATCTTTATAGAAGGGTAATTAACAGGAATAATCGTTTGAAAAGACTTATAGAGTTGGGTGCTCCATCCATTATCGTTAGAAATGAGAAGAGAATGCTTCAGGAAGCGGTAGATGCATTACTGGATAATGGAAGGAGAAAACAGGTAGTAAGGGCAAGTAACAACAGACCATTAAAGTCTCTTTCGGACTCCATAAAAGGAAAATCTGGAAGATTTCGTCGCAATCTTCTGGGCAAGAGAGTGGATTATTCCGGGCGCTCTGTAATTATTGTGGGGCCTGAGTTAAAATTAGACCAGTGTGGATTACCTCGTGTTATGGCATTGGAACTTTTCAAGCCTTTTATTTACAACAAGCTTATTGACTCAGGGTTAACCAGTACCATAAAGGGTGCGAAGAAAATGGTGGAAAGAAAAGAGGAGGTAATATGGGATATTCTGGAGGAAATAGTTAAAGAATATCCTGTGCTTTTAAACAGGGCTCCTACGCTTCACAGGCTTTCTATCCAGGCTTTTCACCCTGTACTTACCAAGGATAAGGCTATTCAACTTCATCCTCTTGTGTGTCCAGCTTTTAATGCAGATTTCGATGGAGATCAGATGGCAATACATGTTCCCCTGTCTCCAGAAGCAAAGATGGAAGCAGAGGTTTTAATGTTATCTCCGCATGGCATTATTTCTCCTGCCAGTGGAAACCCTATTGCTGTTCCTACACAGGATATGGTATTGGGTATTTACTATATGACGAAACCAAAAGATGGCGCTATTGGCGAGGGGATGCTTTTTTCATCTCCGGATGAAGTCATATCTGCTTACGATAACGATATGTGTTCGTTGAATGCTTCTATTAAGGTGAGGATAAATGGGAAGATGGTAAACACAACCACAGGTAGAGTGGTTTTAGCTGGAATTCTGCCTGAGGGTGTGCCATTTGAATTGATAAATAAAACGATGAAGAAGAAAGATATAGTTAATGTGGTAAACTACATTTATAAAAATAAAGACTTGCCTACTACCACAAAATTTTTGGATGATATAAAGGAAATGGGTTTTCGTATGGCGACCAAAGCGGGTATATCTATCTCTCTTGATGATATAAAGGTGCCGGAGGAAAAAGAGAGAATAGTTAAGACTGCTGAGGAAAGAGTGAGGGCAATTGCAGAGCAATACAGGCAAGGTCTTTTAACGGATATGGAAAGGTACAATAAGGTGGTGGATATATGGAGTGAGGCGACGGATAAGATTGCCGATGTAATGATGAAAAAATTGGGCGGGGAATTTGGAGAAAGTTTTAATCCTATATATGTTATGGCTGATTCTGGTGCTCGCGGTTCAGCGCAGCAGATAAGGCAACTTGCAGGCGCAAGAGGTTTGATGGCTAAACCCTCAGGAGATATTATTGAAACCCCGATTAAGTCAAACTTTAAAGAAGGGTTAAGCACACTGGAGTACTTTATTTCTGCCCATGGCGCGAGGAAAGGTCTGGCTGATACAGCGTTGAAAACAGCGAATGCAGGATATTTAACGAGAAAACTTGTGGATGTGGCACAAGATGTAATGATCACCGCTGAGGATTGTGGTTCAACAGAGGGTATGTATGTTTCGGCAATTATTACCGGTGGCGAAGAGATAGAAAGTTTGAGAGAAAGGATAGCGGGAAGAACAGCAGCGGAGGATGTAATTAATCCTTTTACAAAGGAGATAATCGTAAAAGAAAATGAGATTATAAGTGATAGAAAAGCAGATGAAATTGTAGAAGCAGGGATAAAAAGGGTAAAGATACACACTGTTCTTACCTGCAAGATGGATCATGGGGTATGTGCCAAGTGCTATGGTTTGGATTTAGCGAGGGGCGAAAAGGTGGAGGCAGGAGAGGCAGTGGGTATTATTGCTGCTCAATCTATAGGTGAGCCGGGAACACAACTCACATTAAGAACCTTTCACATTGGAGGAACGGCAAGTAAAACTGAAGAAAAGATGAGTGCAGAGACGTCTCGAGCGGGTATTGTCAGGTTCTGTAATTTGGAGATTGCCGAGAATTCCAGCAAGGAGCGCATTGTTCTTTCCAGAAGGGATGCCTGTATACTGATAACGGAACCACAGATAGTGGCTACAGGTGGTGGAAAGATAAAGATTACTGAAGATACTGTGAACTATAGTATAAGAGTAGGTGATAACGAAAGTTATACTCTAAAAAAGGTAGATTTCGTTACAGAAAGGGATGTTGTTGGTAAAGGTGCAGAGGAAGCCATAGGTAAGCTTATGTTTACAGCGAAAGATGGGGATGTTGTATCTTCTGGTAGTTTGCTGGTGGAGAGGATATTGGAGATATGGGATGTGCCACGTAAGATCCCTTATGGCTCGAGGATTCATGTAAATGATGGCGAGACACTTAAACGTTTTGTGCGTGCAGAGGAAGGGGGAGAAGTTTTTCTTTATGCCTTATCCGGTGATAAACTGGTAGAAATAGATGATTTTCCACAAGGAAAAGTGGACAAGCATGGCACGCATGTTTTTATAAAGAAAAACGATAAAATTGTTGAGAGACATTATGTTCCAAAAGGATCTATTATATATGTAAAAAAAGGAAGTACAGTTAAATCAGGTGAACTTATTGTAGGGTTTGATGATGAGAAAGCAAGACAGGGATTTGAGAGTGATCCAGAATTGTCTAAATCTACTTGCGTTCTTTCCGAATGGGATGCATACAGTGATTTTATCTTAGTGAGTGTTGAAGGATATGTAAAATATTTAGATATAGAGCAAGGCAAGACTTTTAAGGAAGATATAGATAGGGTGACAGGCCTGAGAAACAAGGTAATTATTGAATCTCGCGATCCTCTTCTTCGGCCCCGTATTACCATTGTTGATAAAGATGGTAGTGTGAAAAAATTACCGGGCATAGAGGAGGAGGCTGTGTATTATCTTCCTACCGGGACAATTCTTCTTAAGGACAATGGTGATTATGTTAAGGCAGGGGATGAGATAGGGAAAATTCCTAAGGAATTGATAAAGACAACGGATATAACAGGTGGACTGCCTAGGGCAAATGAACTGTTTGAAGCAAAAGCACCGAAGAATGCGGCAGTAGTTACTGAAATAAATGGTGTAGTTTCTTATGGCAAGATAATAAAAGGCAGGAGAGTAGTTGTTGTGACTTCTCCTGGAGGAACGAGAAAAGAATATATTATTTCTCGTGACAAGAGATTGCTTGTGTATCCCGGAGATAGAGTAGAGATGGGGGAACCCTTGACAGATGGAGTGGTAAATCCGCATGACATCTTGAGAATATTGGGCGAGAGAGCATTGCAAAAGCATCTGGTAGATGAAATTCAGCAGGTCTATAGATTGCAAGGAGTAAACATAAATGACAAGCATATAGAGATAATTGTGAGACAGATGCTTTCTAAGGTAATAATAGAGGATGCAGGAGATACATCTTTTATGGAAGATGAGGTAGTTAATAGGTTTAAATTTATGAAAGAAAATCAGAAGATGATAAAGGAGGGAAAGAAACCTGCTATAGGAAGGATTGTCCTTTTGGGAATTACAAAAGCAGCGTTGAGTGCAGAAAGCTTTGTTTCTGCCGCTTCATTTCAGGAGACAACGCGAGTACTCAGAGAAGCCAGCATTTCTGGAGCAATAGACCCTCTCAAGGGATTGAAGGAAAATGTGATTGTAGGACGGCTGATTCCTGCAGGTACGGGTCAGAGGAAATTTGACGAGATAAGTATTGTGCCGAAAACACTTGACAAATAGGCTTTTTGTTGATACGGTTACAACCGTTTTGTTTTTTTAAGGGGAGGAAGGATGCCAACGATCAATCAACTGATTAGAAAGGGAAGAAAAAAAAAGAAAAAAAGTAAGAAAATGCTGGCGCTGGAGGGCTGTCCTCAGAGAAGGGGTGTTTGCGTGAGAGTGTATACGACAACACCAAAGAAGCCGAATTCTGCTTTACGGAAAGTGGCGAGGGTGAAGTTGACCAGTGGTACGGAGGTGACTGCATATATTCCCGGAGAAGGTCATAACTTACAGGAACATTCCATTGTTTTAGTGAGGGGAGGCAGAGTGAAAGATTTGCCGGGAGTAAGGTATCATATAGTGAGAGGTGCTCTGGATACAGGAGGAGTTGAGGATAGAAGGCAGGGAAGATCTAAATATGCTGCAAAGAAGCCAAAGAGTGGGGTGTAGTTTATGCGAAGACGAAGAGCAGAGCAAAGGAGTGTTTCTCCGGACCTTGTTTATAAAAGTGTGTTGGTAGCTAAGATTATAAATAAGATAATGTGGGATGGTAAAAAGACAGTTGCAGAAAGAATATTTTATGAAGCGATGGATATGGTGAGAGATAAAACGGGACAGGATCCAATGGAAGTTTTAAAAAAAGCGGTGTCCAACATTATGCCTCGATTGGAAGTAAGACCGCGCAGAGTAGGTGGGGCTACTTACCAGGTACCTGTAGAAGTAAGAGCTCCTAGGCAAAGAAGCTTGGCTATAAGGTGGTTGGTTGATTATGCAAGAAAGAGGCATGAGAAGAGGATGTTTGAGAGATTGGCAAATGAGATATTGGATGCCAGCGAGGGCAGGGGTGGTGCAGTTAAAAAGAGAGAGGATGTGCACAAGATGGCGGAAGCGAACAGGGCTTTTGCTCATTACAGATGGTGATTTGGAATATGGGAAGATCGCATTCGTTGGATAAGGTACGTAATATAGGAATAATTGCTCATATAGACGCTGGCAAGACGACAACCACGGAACGAATGCTTTTTTATACCGGCGTCTCACATAAAATGGGTGAAGTGGATTTAGGGACAGCCGTTATGGACTGGATGGAGCAGGAGAGAGAAAGGGGGATTACCATTACTGCTGCTACCACTACCTGTTTTTGGAGGGGGCATTGTGTAAATATCGTTGACACGCCAGGACATGTAGATTTCACGGTAGAAGTGGAAAGATCCTTGAGAGTTTTAGATGGAGCGATAGGCGTGTTCTGTGGTGTATCAGGGGTGGAGCCGCAGTCGGAGACAGTATGGAGACAAGCGGACCGGTATAATGTGCCGCGTATTGCTTTTGTGAATAAAATGGATAGAATAGGTGCGGATTATTTCAGGGTAGTGGATGATGTGAGGCGGAAGTTTGATACAATCGTTTTACCCTTGCAGATACCCATAGGAAAAGAGGATAACTTTGTGGGCGTGGTGAATGTGATAAACAGGAAAGCCTATGTTTGGGATCTGGATAAGCTGGGAATGCGATTTTCTGTTCGTGAAGTTCCGGAGGAGCTGAGGGAAAGAGCAGAGGAAATGAGGCAGCAGGTAATAGAGGTGCTGGCTGATTTCGATGAATCAATCATGGAAAAATACATAGAGGGGAAAGATATAAGTGAAGAAGAACTAAAAAAGGTTATAAGAAGAGCTACCGTGGCGGGGAAGGTTATTCCTGTTTTATGTGGTAGTGCTTTTAAAAATAAAGGTATACAGCCACTCTTGGACGCTGTTGTGGATTTTCTTCCCTCGCCTAAGGATATTCCTCCCATGAGAGGTTTTAATCCTTTAACAGGAGAACTAATTGAGAGGAGAGCTGATGATAATGAACCTTTTTCTGGTTTGGTTTTTAAGATAGTCAACGATCCTTTCGTGGGTAGATTGGCATACTTGCGGATTTATTCTGGCACGATAAAGGCGGGTAGCTATGTGTATAATTCCACCAGAGATATCAAGGAACGGGTGGAGAGACTTTTGCGTATACATTCTAACAAGAGGGTGGATGTAGATACAATGTATGCGGGAGATATAGCGGGAGTTATTGGATTAAAGCATACTTTTACCGGCGATACATTATGTGATGAAAATAAAAAGGTTGTTTTTGAGTCGATGAAATTTCCTGAACCTGTAATTTCTGTAGCGGTTGAGCCTAAAACGAAAGCTGATCAAGAAAAGCTTTCTTTAGCTTTAAAACGCATGGCTGACGAGGATCCTACATTTCATGTAAGATGTGATGTGGAAACAGGACAGACAATAATATCGGGAATGGGAGAGCTGCATCTGGCTATAATTGTTGATCGTCTGCGTCGAGAGCAACATGTATCGGTAAATGTAGGCAAACCCCAAGTGGCTTATAAGGAAACTGTAAGAAGATGTGTGGAACGGCAGGAAGGAAAATTTATCAGGCAAACAGGTGGCAAGGGACAGTATGGACATGTTGTTTTAAGGATTGAACCTTTAAAAAAGGATGAGAGGTTTGAGTTTGTTAATGATATACATGGTGGTAGTATACCGAAGGAGTTTATTCCCTCTATTAAAAAAGGCGTGGAAGAAGCAATGGAGTCTGGTGTTTTAGCAGGCTATCCGGTGGTTAGAGTTAAGGTTACCTTGATCGACGGTTCTTATCATCCGGTTGATTCTTCTGATATAGCATTTAAAGTTGCAGCTTCTATTGCCTTCAAAGAGGGGATGAAGAAGGCTGACCCTTACCTTCTGGAACCTATCATGGCTATAGAAGTAAATGTTCCAAAGGAATATTTGGGTAATATTGTGGGAGATATCAATGCGAGGAGAGGAAGGGTGTGGAGTGTAGAGGAAAGAGGGGAGCAGAAGACAGTTAAGGCATTCATTCCTCTTTCTGAGATGTTTGCGTATGCTACGAATTTGCGTTCCCTTACACAGGGAAGAGGAACTTATGTGATGCAGTTTGACCATTATGAGGAAGTTTCTAAGAACATTGTGGGAAAGATAAAAGGATTGTAAGGAGGATTTTATGCCAAAGGAAAAGTATGTGCGTAAGAAACCCCATGTGAACATAGGCACGATTGGGCATGTGGATCATGGAAAAACAACACTTACTTCAGCTATTACCAGGGTTTTAGCTACTAAGGGATTGGCAAATTATATAGGTTATGATGAGATAGATAAGGCTCCTGAGGAAAAAAGCAGAGGGTTGACCATCAACATTGCTCATATTGAGTATGAAACGGAGAACAGACACTATGCACACATTGATTGTCCCGGTCATGCGGATTATGTTAAGAATATGATTACTGGTGCAGCCCAGATGGATGGAACGATACTGGTAGTCTCTGCTGCAGATGGTCCTATGCCACAAACCAGAGAGCATATAATTTTAGCCCGTCAGGTAGGGGTGCCTTATATAGTTGTGTTTTTAAACAAAACAGATATGGTAGACGACCCAGAATTGATAGACCTGGTAGAGATGGAGACCAGAGAGCTTTTAACCAAATACGGTTATCCTGGAGATGACCTGCCGGTTATAAAAGGGTCTGCCTTAAAGGCTCTGGAAACACCGGAAGGTGAGGAAAATGAACATACCAGGGCGATCTGGGATCTGTTGAAGGCGGTGGATGAGTATATAAAGACACCGGTAAGGGATGTTGACAAACCCTTCCTTATGCCTATTGAGGATGTATTTACCATCTCTGGAAGGGGAACGGTGGTCACAGGCAGGGTGGAAAGAGGAATAATTCGTCCCGGGGACGAGGTGGAGATGGTAGGATTTAGACCTACCAGAAAAACGGTGGCAACATCCCTGGAGATGTTCAGGAAAATACTGGATGAAGCGAGGGCAGGAGACAACGTTGGAGTGCTGTTGAGAGGAGTAAAGAGAGACGAGGTGGAGAGAGGAATGGTGCTGACCAAACCAGGATCCATTACTCCTCATACTAAGTTCAAGGCACAGATTTATGTTTTAACCAAGGAAGAAGGTGGAAGGCACACACCATTCTTTACAGGATACCGTCCTCAATTCTTTGTGCGGACAACGGATGTAACAGGAGTAATAAAACTACCTGAAGGGGTAGAGATGATCATGCCTGGTGATAATGTTGAGATAGAAATAGAGCTTATTGCTCCTATTGCTTCTGAGGAGGGAACACGGTTTGCTATAAGGGAAGGTGGAAAGACAGTGGGTGCTGGTGTAATTACCAAGATTCTGGAATGATTATGTGAACCTTAAGGGAAATTTTATGTCGCAAAAGATAAGATTAAGATTAAAGTCTTATGATAGTAGACTTTTAGACAAGTCTGTAAAGGATATAACAGAAACAGTGAAGAAGACGGGTGCAAAGATAAAAGGACCGGTGCCCTTGCCTACAAAGATATCTCGCTATACGGTCCTGCGTTCAACATTTGTGAATAAGAAATCGAGAGAGCAGTTTGAGATAAGAATTCATAAGAGGCTTATGGATATCTTAGATGCATCGGAACAGACAGTGGATGCATTGATGAGAATAGACTTGCCGGCAGGTGTGGATATAGAGGTGAAACTGTGATAGGTCTTATGGCAAGAAAAATGGGCATGACACAGGTTTTCGAAAACGACTCTGCGATTCCTGTAACACTTTTAAAAGCAGAACCCGGGGTTATAGTGGATATTAGAACACAGGAAAAAAATGGTTATTGTGGGTTACAGCTGGGTTTTGGTGATGTTAAGGAAAATAGATTGAACAAACCTCTGATTGGTTATTTTAAAAAGAAGAATGTGCCGTATAAACGCATGCTGAGAGAATTTAGGTGCCAAAATATCGAAGAATTTAAAATAGGTGATGTAATAGGCGTTGATATATTTGAGGTGGGAGAAACGGTGAGAGTTCAAGGATATAGCAAAGGAAAAGGATTTTCTGGCACTATGAAAAGACATGGTTTTCACGGTGGACCAGCTTCTCATGGTGGAATGATGGATAGAAGACCCGGTTCTATAGGTATGTGTGAATATCCAGGGAGGGTATTTAAGGGAAAGAAAATGGCAGGTCACCATGGGAACAAAAAGGTTACAATTACTTCAAGGGTTGTTTTTATAGATAATGAGAATAATATTATAGGTCTTAAAGGTAGTGTGGTAGGTGGAAATGGCAGCTGGGTTAAGATATTAAAGGGAAAGCGATGACGAAAGTAAGTGTGTTGGACAAACGAGGTGATAAAAAGGGAGAGGTAGATATAGATATTGATGTTGGTGATGTTTCCCCTGTATGCATAAGTAGAATGGTAAAGGCGTATTTGACAAATAGAAGAAGAGGAACGGCTTCTTCTAAAACCAGGGGCGATGTATCTGGCGGAGGAAGAAAACCCTGGAGACAGAAGGGAACAGGAAGAGCGCGGGCGGGTTCTATTCGTTCACCCCTGTGGGTAGGTGGTGGTGTATGTTTTGGGCCAAAGCCTCGTATATATAGAGAAAAGATAAATAAGAAGGAAAGGAGAAAGGCTTACCTGTGGGCTCTGTTGCAAAAGATTAAGGATGGTAATTTGATTGTGGTGGAAGAGTTTGACTTTTCTTCGCCGAAGACGAAGGAAGCCTGCACGGCTTTAAAGAATTTGGGTGTAGAAAAGGGTTTGGTTGTTGTAAACAATGATATGGTTAATTCTATACTTTCTATGAGAAACATAAAAAATATAGAATTAAGGGAAGCGCGTAGCGTTAATGTTTATGATATTTTAAGGTATGAAAAGATTGTTGTTCCTCAAAAGCTGTTACCGGAGATGTTGAGGGAAACTTAATATGGATGTATGGAGCATTATAGAAGGGAGAAGGATTACAGAAAAGTCCACGAGAGACAGGGAAGAAGGAAAGTATGTGTTCATAGTGCACAGGAAGGCTACAAAAGCGGATGTAAGAAAGGCTGTGGAAAAAACATTCAAAGTACAGGTAGAAAAGGTTAACATAATGAATATAAGAGGCAAGAGGAAAGTGTTCCATAATATCCCTGGTAAGAGGCCTGATATAAGGAAGGCTATTGTTACGCTGAAGCAGGGACAGGAGATTAAGGATTTGTGAGGATATAATGGGTGTTAAGATTTGCAAGCCTACTACTCCTGGAAGGCGCAGAATGAGCGTAAGTGATTTCGGTGAACTGACAAAGGTGAAACCGGAGAAATCCATGCTTGTTTCCATCAAGAAATGTTCCGGGAGAAATAATCTGGGTAGAATTACTGTGCGACATAGAGGCGGAGGACATAAGAGATTGTACAGAATAATAGATTTTAAACGAGATAATCACAATATTGAAGGAAAGGTGAAGTCTATTGAGTATGATCCCAACAGAAGCGCACATATTGCGCTTGTTTCGTATGTGACAGGCGAGAAGCGGTACATCATTGCTCCCTTAGGTTTGAGGGTAGGCGATGTTGTAGAATCGGGAGAAGATGTGGAGATTAAGGTAGGTAATGCACTTCCTCTGAGGAAGATTCCTGTGGGGACGATGGTGCACAATATTGAACTCTATCCAGGTGGTGGTGCGAAGCTGGCGCGAAGTGCAGGGAGTTATGCTCAAATTATGGCTAAGGAGAAAAGATATGTTTTCCTCAAATTACCTTCCGGTGAAGTGAGAATGGTGCATGAAGATGCTTATGCGACGGTAGGACAGGTGGGTAATACGGATCACGGCAACATAGTTTATGGAAAGGCAGGAAGATTGCGTCATTTGGGAAGGAGACCGAAGGTTCGTGGTGTGGCTATGAATCCTGTTGATCATCCTCACGGAGGCGGAGAAGGAAAAACCGGTACGGGAGGAACGCCTGTTACTCCCTGGGGCGTGCCAACGAAAGGATATCGCACGAGGAAGAATAAACGCACAGATAGGTTTATTATAAAGAGGAGAAACAATGGGTAGGTCGTCTAAAAAGGGTCCTTATGTAGACCAGAAATTGTATAAAAAAGTGCTTAAGATGAAAGATAGCGGGAAGAAAGGAATAATAAAAACATGGTCTAGGAGGAGTGAGATTTTGCCTGAATTTGTGGGATTTACATTTGCTGTGCACAACGGGAGAAAGTTTATACCTGTATATGTTACAGAAAATATGGTTGGTTGTAGATTGGGAGAGTTTGCCCCTACACGGGTATTTAAGAAACATAAAGGTACAGTTGGCAAGCGTGCAGGAGGGGCATAATTGTGGAAGTAAGGGCTTGTTTGAAAGGAGCGAGAATATCACCGCGAAAAGTGAGGGAAGTGATTCCATCTATAAAGGGTCAGGATGTGGAAAAAGCCTTGATTACGTTGAAATTTTCTCCTCGCAAAGCTTCCTTTATTTTAAGAAAGCTCTTACAGAGTGCGTTGTCCAATGCTGAGAATGCGGGAATAAATATTGACAAACTCTATATTTCTAAAGTTGTTGCAAATGATGGTTTAAGGATGAAGAGGTTTATGCCCAGAGCAAGGGGAAGGGTAGGAAAGATTGTGAAGAGGATGAGTAATTTAGAAATTGAGCTGAGCGAGAGATAGGAGGATATTTTGGGACAGAAGGTAAATCCAACAGGTTTAAGGGTAGGAATCAATAAGAATTGGACCTCTCGTTGGTTTGTAGGGAAAAGGTTGAAGGAAAATTTGCTTGAAGATTACAATATCAGAAAGGTGGTAAAGAGAAGGTCGTACTACGCTGGATTATCTAAAATAGAGATAGAACGTAAAGGAAATAAAATGACATTAAATCTGTATGTTGCTCGGCCCGGTGTTATGATTGGTAAAAAGGGTAGTGAGATAGAAAAGCTTAAAAAATTGGTCAGTAGCATGACATCATATGATGTTACTATAAATGTAAGAGAAGTAGATAAACCGGAGGCTGATGCTCAACTTATTGCTGAAAATGTTGCGTTACAGATAGAAAAGAGAGTGCCGTATAGAAGAATATTAAAGAAGGTGATGCGTTTAGCGGAGAAAGCGGGTGCGTGTGGAGTAAAGATTAAATGTTCAGGAAAATTAGATGGTGCAGAGATGACTCGCTCTGAGTGGCGACAGGAAGGAAGAGTTCCATTGCAGACATTTAAAGCAAACATTGATTATGGTTTTGCTGAAGCTCTCACTACAGCTGGGGTTATTGGTGTTAAAGCATGGATATTCAAAGAGGAGTAAAAAATGTTAATGCCTAAGAGAACAAAGTATAGAAAATATCAGCGTAGGAGAGGGAGCTTGAAAGGTGTCTCTAATCGTGGATGCAATGTGACGTTTGGTGAATTTGGATTAAAAGCAATGGGCAGAGGGGAGATAACAAGCAGACAGATAGAAGCTGCCCGTATTGCTATAACGAGATATTTAAAGAGGGAGGGGAAGGTATGGATTCGTATTTTTCCCTATTTTCCTCTTACCAAAAAGCCTGCCGAGACAAGAATGGGAAAGGGCAAAGGTTCTCCTGAAGTTTGGGTTGCTCCAGTGAAGCCTGGCCGTATATTGTATGAGGTGGGAAATGTATCAGAGGAAAAAGCTGTAAGAGCGTTGAGGTTAGCTTCTTATAAACTCGGTATACCTACAAAAATTGTTAAGGAACAGAGTGTATGAAAGGTAGAGAGATTAGAGAAATGAATCCTGAAGAACTAAATAAGAAACTGCAGGATTTGAAACAAGAGCTCTTTAATCTACGACTGCGAAAGAATACAGAACAGCTGGAAAATCCCAGGAGGTTTCGTGATATAAAAAGAGAAATTGCGCGGATACTTACCGTTTTGAGGGAAAGGGAGTGACCGGTGGCTAAGAAGATATTTGAGGGTGTGGTGATAAGCGATAAAATGGATAAGACAAGAGTGGTTTTGATAGAAAGGCTGATGAAACTGAGAAAGATTGAAAAGTATGTAAAGAGAAGGAAGAAATATAAGGTCCATGATGAATATAACAGTTCTGGTGAAGGTGATGTAGTAAGCATTGAGGAATGTCGGCCTTTATCTAAGGAAAAGAGGTTCAGGATAGTGCAAATTGTTAAGAAGGGGCACAGGGAGCTTGAAGATGATTCAAATGCAGACAAGGTTGAAGGTAGTAGATAATTCTGGCGCTAAGGAAGTTATGTGTATAAAGGTGCTTGGTGGAACGAGGCGTAGATATGCTCGTGTGGGGGATGTTATTGTGGCTACAGTGAAGAAAGCGCTTCCTGAAGGTAAGGTGAAAAAAGGAGACGTAGTTAAGGCGGTAGTGGTAAGAACCAAAAAGGAATTCAGGAGAATGGATGGGAGCTATATAAGGTTTGATGATAATGCAGCGGTGATTATAGATGACAAAGGTGAGCCTGTAGGTAGCCGTATTTTTGGACCGGTGGTTAGAGAATTAAGAGCGAGGAATTTTATGAAGATTATATCGCTTGCTCCAGAGGTGCTTTAGAATGAAAACTAAATTCAAAAAAGCTGATGAGGTGGAAGTAATCAGAGGTAAGTATAGAGGGAAAAGGGGAAAGATTCTCAGTTTTGTTTCTAAAAAGGATGCGGTGATTGTAGAAGGCATTAACATTGTTAAGAGACATACCAGGCCTTCATCTACTTCTAAAGGCGGGATTATAGAAAAAGAGGCACCTATACACATTTCTAATATTATGCTTGTTTGCCCTCATTGTTCAAAGAGAGTGCGTATTGGCTACAAGTTTCTGGATGATGGGAAGAAGGTAAGGTATTGCAAAAAGTGTGGGGAGACAATCTAATGGCAGAGAGATACATACCACGGCTTCTTAGAGTTTATAAGGAAAAGATAATTCCTCTGATGATGAGGGAGTTTTCTTATAAAAATGTGATGCAAACACCCCGCTTGGTAAAGATTGTGGTTAATGTAGGTATGGGAGGAAGCGTGCAGGATATAAAACTCCTGGATAGTGCCTTGGATGAGTTGGCGGCTATTACAGGTCAGAGAGGCGTGATTACTCGCGCCAGAAAGTCTGTAGCTGCTTTTAAGCTGAGAAAAGGTATGCCCATTGGCTGCAAGGTAACGTTGAGAAGAGAAAGAATGTATGATTTTCTTGATAGGTTTATTAATTTTGCTCTGCCGAGGGTGAGGGATTTTAGGGGGGTCTCGCCGAAGGGCTTCGATGGCAGAGGAAACTATTCTCTGGGTTTGACAGAGCAACTGGTTTTTCCAGAAATAGATTATGACAAGGTGCAAAAGGTACATGGCATGAGTATCAGTATTGTGACCACAGCAAAGACAGATGAGGAATGTCGTTTTTTATTGGAGTCTTTTGGCATGCCATTCAAAAAGGAATAAGGAGAGGTGATATGGCGCGGAAAGCATCTATAGAGAAGATGAAGAAATCACAAAAGTTTAGGGTGAGATATCGAAATAGATGTGGTATCTGTGGAAGACCCAGGGGGTATATGAGGAAGTTTGGTATATGTAGAATATGTTTTAGAAATCTTGCTTCAAAAGGGGAGATACCTGGAGTAAGAAAGGCGAGCTGGTAAAGATATGGATAGGATTAGTGATAGTTTGGCACGAATAAAGAACGCATTAGCGCGAAGGATGGAAGAAGTGGATCTTTTATCAAATAGGATTGTGTTGGGTATATGCGAGGTGTTGAAAAAAGAGGGTTTTATAAATGATTTTAAGGTGCTGGAAGACAAAAGAAACATGGTAAGGGTCTATTTGAAGTATATAGATAAGAATAAACCTGCAATCAGTTTATTTAAGAGGATAAGCAAACCATCAAGGAGAGTATATGTGGGGTGTGATGAAATTCCCCCTGTTATGAATGGTCTGGGTATATCAATATTAAGCACAAGTAAGGGTATTATTTCAAATAAAACAGCTAAGAGACTGCGGGTGGGCGGAGAGTTGATTTGTGAGGTGTTTTAATGTCTCTTATCGGTAGAAAACCTGTCCCCATACCTGATAAGGTAGAAGTAGATATTAAAGAGGGAAGTGTGTTGGTAAAAGGGGAAAAGGGTTCTCTACGCTGGAGTTATCCGGCACAGTATGTGAAGATAAGAAAAGAAAAAGATGTGTTGTATGTAGAAAAACTGAGTGAGAATAAAAAGGCAAAAGCTCTTCATGGTTTAACAAGAAGTATTGTTGCTAATATGGTGGAAGGTGTGCATAACGGGTATAGAAAAGTGCTGACTATTGTGGGTATAGGATACAAAGCAGAAGTAAGAGGAAATGATCTTGTTTTACATTTAGGTTTTTCGCATGAGATTGTGTATCATGTTCCTCAAGGTGTTACTGTAAAGGTTAATGAGCAGGGTAATACGATCTATGTAGAGGGCATAGACAAGCAGGTTGTGGGCCAGGTTGCCAGTGAGATTCGTGGATTTAAACCACCTGAACCTTATAAAGGTAAAGGGATAAGATATGAGGATGAAGTAGTGAAGAAAAAAGCAGGTAAGGCGGGAGGTAAGCAGGCGTATGCTGAAAGTCAGTGACAGGAATAAAGTACGCAAGAAAAGGAAATTAAGGATAAAAGAGAAGATAAAGGGGACGGCAGAAAGACCGAGGTTGTGTGTGTATAAAAGCTTGAAGCATATCTATGCTCAGATTATTGACGACAGCAGTGCCCGTACCCTTGTTTGTGCCTCTACTATAGACAAGGATTGTAAAGTTAAGGGGAATAATATAGAAGCTGCTAAAGGTGTGGGAATGGTGATTGCCAGGAAGGCTTTGAAAAATGGTATTGATACTGTTGTTTTTGATAGAAATGGTTATGTTTATAAGGGGCGGGTTAAGGCTTTAGCTGATGCGGCAAGAAATGAAGGCTTAAAATTTTAGGGATGAAGGATGCTGGAAGAGAAAGAATTTGAAGAATATTTAATAAAGATAGGACGGATAGTAAAGGTGGTTAAGGGAGGAAAGAGGTTCAGATTTAATGCTTTAGTTGCGGTAGGGAACAAAAAGGGGAAGGTAGGTATAGGCATGGGTAAGGCGAAGGAGGTTCCCGAAGCTATAAGAAAAGCAGTAGAAAAGGCGAAGAGAGACATGATAACTGTTCCTTTAACAGAGAAAGCCACTATTCCCCATCAGATTATAGTTAAGAATGGTTCGGGCAGGGTTTTGTTGAAACCTGCCCCTGAGGGACATGGGATTATCGCTGGTAAGGTAGTAAGAGCAGTGGTAGAAGCTTGCGGTATTAGGGATGTTATCACCAAATCTTTGGGTTCAAATAATCCACATAATTTAGCACATGCTACGATAAAAGCATTAAAGGCTTTACGTTCTCCCGAGGAAGTATTCAGGAATCGTTATGGGGAAAAGCATGAAGCTTAGAATAACGCTTAAAAGAGGTTTTGCTGGACAGAGAAAAAAAACAAGAGAGACAGTTTTGTCTTTGGGTTTAAAAAAGCCCCATCATTTTACGATTAAAGAAGATACACCGGCGGTGAGAGGTATGATTAAAAAGGTGGGTTTTATGCTTTTGGTGGAGGAAATAGATGAAACTGAGTGAGTTGGTGAAAACTGTTAAAAGGAGCAAAAGATTGGGGAGGGGTGAAGCGAGCGGATGGGGTAAAACATCGGGTAGAGGAACGAAGGGGCAAAAAGCGAGGAGTGGAGGAGCAAAAGGTCCGTATTTTGAAGGGGGACAGACCCCTTTAATAAGAAGAGTACCCAAAAGAGGGTTTAGAAATATATTTAAAAAAAGATTTATTGTTGTAAATGTGGGTACACTGGATGAGAGTTTTTCTGAAGGGGAAGAGGTTTCCATACAGAGTCTAATAGAAAAAAATATCATAAAGAAAAGGCTTCCCGTGAAAATATTGGGAAAAGGTGAGATGACAAAGCGCCTTAAGATTATAGCAAATAAGTTTTCTAAGACCGCGAGGGAAAAAATAATGAAAGCGGGGGGAACGGTAGAGGAAACAGGATGAATCCATCATCTTATGAGAATATCTTTAATGTTCCCGAACTGACCAATCGTTTATTTTTCACTGTGATTATGCTCGCGGTGTTCAGACTCGGTGCTCATATTCCCACTCCTGGAGTGGATGCACATGTGTTATCTCAGATCTTTGCGCAAGCCAGCGGTACAGTTTTTGGTTTGTTCAATATGTTTTCTGGAAATGCATTGAGTAAATTCAGTATATTTTCGCTGGGTATAATGCCTTATATTAGTGCGGCAATCATATTGGAGCTTTTAACTGCTGTAAATCCTGAGCTTGCCAGATTAAAAAAAAGTGGAGAGGAGGGAAGAAGGAAGATATCTACTTATACCAGGTATGGCACGGTGGTAATATCTTTTATTCAGGCTGTAGGTATAAGTATTGGATTGCAGGCAATGCACGGTCCTGGTGGCGCACCGGTTGTTATATACAGCGGTGTTTCTTTTATTATCCTTTCGTCCATTATACTTACTACAGGCACCATGATTCTCATGTGGATAGGGGAACAGATTACGGAGAGAGGGATTGGTAATGGTATTTCGTTAATTATATTTGCAGGTATTGTAGCGCGTGTGCCCGCGGCATTTGGTAACACATTTAGATTGGTGAGCGCAGGTGAAATGTCGGCGTTGGTTGTTTTAATTATACTGATATTAGCACTGGCTGTTATTGCCTTTGTGATTTATGTGGAGCTTGCCCAGAGAAGGGTGCCTATCCAGTATCCGCGCAGGATGGTAGGCAGAAGACTGTATGGGGGGCAATCCAGCTATCTGCCTGTAAAGATTAATGTCTCTGGAGTTATTCCACCCATATTTGCATCTTCTATCATCCTCTTTCCTGCAACCTTGACTACATTTTTACCTATCCCTGCTGTTCGGAAAATAGTTGATTTTTTCTCACCAGGGAGTCTTGTTTACAGCCTTGTTTATATAGGACTTCTTTTCTTTTTTGCATATTTTTATACGGCAATTGTATTTAATCCAAAGGATGTAGCGGAGAATTTGAAGAAAAACGGGGGTTTCATTCCAGGTATAAGGCCAGGTAAGACTACGGCTGACTATCTGGATTGGATACTTACCCGCCTTACTTTTGTGGGAGGTATTTATCTTTCTCTTATATGCATATTGCCGTGGGTTTTGATAAAGAGATTTAGTGTGCCGTTCTATTTTGGTGGCACGGCTTTACTTATCGTAGTTCAGGTAGGGTTGGATACTATTATGCAAATAGAATCTCACTTGTTTATGCGTAGTTATTCTGGTCTCTTAAAGAAAAGGAAGGCATGATTGTTGTACTTTTAGGGCCACCGGGTGTGGGCAAAGGAACACAGGGGATGTTGATATCAAAATATTTACATATTCCATTGATTTCTACAGGTGATCTGTTGAGAGGAGAGGTAAGAGAACAAACGAATCTGGGGAAGATAGCAAAAAGTTTCATGGATAAGGGAGAGCTTGTTTCTGATGACTTGATTATTGAGATGATAAAGAAGAGGATCAGAAGAAAGGATTGTGCAGAAGGGTTTATCTTAGATGGTTTTCCTCGTACTTTATCTCAAGCAAAAAGTCTTGAAAATATGTTTTTACGGGATAATCTACAGTTAGATGCTGTTCTTCTGTTTGATGTGCCAGAAGAGGAAATTATTAGGAGGCTAACGGGAAGAAGGGTATGTGAAAAGTGTGGAGCGGTCTATCATGTGAGTTACAATCCGCCCCATAAAGAAGGTATTTGTGATAGATGTGGGGGAAAGCTTATTACAAGAGATGATGACAATGAGGAAACCGTGAGAAGGAGAATTGTGGTTTATCAGGATGCCACTGCTCCACTGATAAGCTTTTATAAGAAACAAGACAGGCTGTATACTATAGATGGGGTGGGAAAGGTAGAAGAGATATTTGAAAGAGCGAAGAATGTTTTAAAGAAGTTGAATGGTTATAATTAAGACCAGGGAAGAGATAAAAAAGATGGCCACAGTAAATAAAATGGTAGCAGAGGTGTTGTGTGTATTGAAAGAAAGGGCAAGAGAGGGTGTTACGACAGAATATTTGAACGAGATAGCGGAAGAAGAGGCAAGAAAAAGGAATGCTCGTCCTGCATTTAAGGGGTATAATGGTTTTCCCAAAGCATTGTGTACCTCTGTAAACGAGGTTGTTGTACATGGGATACCATCGAGGAAAAAGAGTTTGCATGAAGGAGATATTGTTAGTTTGGATTTTGGCTTGGTTTTTGATGGTTTTTATGGGGATGCAGCGATTACCGTTGCAATAGGTAAAATTTCGGATGAGAAAAAAAGGCTTATGGAAGTTACAAAAAGTGCCCTATATGCGGGGATAGAACAGGCAAGGCCGGGCAATCTTTTACTTGATATATCGAGGGCAATAGAGGAGACTGTTCATAGAGGAGGTTTTTCTGTGGTGAGAAGTTTTACGGGACATGGTATAGGTAGGAATTTACATGAGGATCCGGAAGTGCCGAATTACGTGTCTTCGCCTTTTCTTCTTAGATTGCCTCTTGTGGTGGGGATGACAATAGCGATAGAACCGATGGTGAATGCTGGAGCATATAAGGTTAAGATAAAAAGGGATGGTTGGACGGCAGTTACTGTGGATGGCAAACCATCTGCACATTTTGAGCATACAATTGCCATTACAGATAATGGACCTGTGATTTTAAGTACATGTTGAGAGGGGTAAACTCAGGTGGCTAAAGAAAAAGCCATAGAGGTTGAAGGAGAGGTTATAGAATCGTTGCCCAATGCGATGTTTCGCGTAAAATTAAAGCAGGGTCGTGTCATTTTAGCGCATGTGCGCGGTAAGATGAGAATGCACTTCATAAAGATTTTGCCTGGTGATAGAGTAAAGGTAGAAATTTCTCCTTATAGTATTGATCGAGGCAGAATTGTATATAGATTTAAATAGGAGGATTAGTTGATGAAAGTAAGATCGTCGGTGAAACCTATATGTAGTAAGTGTAAGGTGATAAAAAGAAAAGGTGTGGTAAGGGTTATTTGTGAGAATCCTAAACACAAACAGAGGCAGGGTTAGGAGGTAGGTGTGGCACGTATTGCGGGTGTGGAGTTACCGAAACATAAGAGAATGGAAATAGCTCTTACGTATATTTATGGTATCGGTAGATCTAGAGCGAGAGAAATATTAAAGAAAGTGGGTATTAGCTCTGATAAGTATACAGATGAGCTGGAGGATGATGAAATTACAAAACTGGGAAAAGCAATAAGAGAGTACAGGGTAGAAGGAGATTTGCGAAAGGATATATCTGCAAACATCAAACGCTTGATGGATATAGGTTGTTATAGGGGGTTAAGGCACAGGAGAGGTTTGCCGGTCAGAGGGCAGAGGACCAGAACCAATGCTCGAACAAGAAAAGGAAAAAAGAAGACTATTGGTAGAGGATAATGTATTATGGCAAATAAAAGAAAAAAGGTTAAGAAAGGAATAAGAAAAGTAGCAGTGGCAAGAGGGGTGGCGCATATACAAACGACATTTAATAATGCATTGATCAGCATTACGGATAAAATGGGTAACAGTCTTTTCTGGGCCAGTGCGGGAACAGTTGGTTTTAAAGGAGCAAAAAAGGGAACACCGTTTGCTGCCCAGGTTACCGCTGAGTCTGTAGCCAAAAAAGCTTTAAGCGCTGGATTAAGGGAAGTAGATGTAATGATCAAAGGTCCTGGAGAAGGTAGAGAAACGGCCATAAGGGCTCTGCAGGCAGCGGGATTGAAGGTAAAATCCATCAAAGATGTGACGCCTATACCTCATAATGGCTGTAGACCGCCCAAGAAGAGGAGGGTGTAGAATATGAAGAGGCAGGATGGATGTAAATTGTGCAGGCAACTGGGAGTAAAGCTGTATTTGAAAGGGGATAGGTGTTTGACTGAAAAATGTGCCTTTGAGAGGAGACCTTATCCTCCTGGTAAGGAAAGATTTCAGAGAAGGAAAATAAGTGATTACGCAATCCATCTTATGGAAAAGCAAAAGGCGCGGGCGATCTATGGTGTGAGAGAGAGACAATTCAGGAGATATTTCTTTAAGGCGAAGAGAGAAAAAGGCCGAACAGGAGAAAACCTTGTTCGTATTCTGGAGAGTCGTTTAGACAACATGCTTTACAGGGCGGGATTTGCTACCTCCAGGAGGCAGGCAAGACAGATGATTTCACATCGTTTTGTAAAGGTAAATGGACGAATAGTAAACATTCCTTCTTATCTTTTGAGAAAGGGTGATGTTGTTGCATTGGCAAAAGAAAACGATTTTATAAAGGCAGGAATAGAGGAAGCTGTAAAGAGAGGCATTCCTTCATGGTTTCAGGTTGATGCCGATAAGCTTACCTTTACTGTGTTGAATATACCTTCGACAGGAGATGTTAATCTTCCGTTTAATGAGAATGCAATAGTGGAGTTGTATTCTAAGTGATAGGATGAGGAGATGGAGCGGACATTTGATTATCTGGTAAAGCCTTTGGCTGTTCAGGTAGAAAGTAGTAAGCAAAATATTAATATAAAACAATTTATTATCCAGCCTCTTCCTAAGGGATATGCTGTAACCCTGGGAAATGCTATGAGAAGGGTTCTTCTTTCTTCCATCCCTGGTGTTGCAATTGTGGGGGTAAAGATAGAGGGGATAATGCATGAATTCAGTGTTTTACATGGTGTAAAGGAAGATGTATTGACTATTATATTGAATTTGAAACAGGTGCGTTTTAAAACATTGACAGATAGTTTTACAAAGGGGGAGGCTTTTATTGAAAAAAAAGGCGGGGAATTGAAGGCTGGTGATATTGTTGTATCTAACGATGTAGAGGTAATAAACAGGGATCACCATATTGCTTCTTTAATGGAAGATGGTGAAGTTAAAATGAAGCTGTTTTTAGAAAAAGGTGTGGGATATAAACCGGCCAGAGAAAATCTTAGAGAGGAGGCAGGATTAATTCCTGTAGATGCAATGTTTTCTCCTGTAAAGCGTGTTACTTATCATGCTGAGAAAAGCACACGTCGTGGTTTTTATGATTATGATAAGCTTACTTTGGAGGTGGAGACAGACGGGACACTGGCTCCAGAAAGTGCGGTAAGCAAGGCGGCGTATATTTTAGAGGATTATTTTGGTTTCTTTACTCAATTCGTTTCTGCAACAGAAAAGGAGGTTGAAGAAGAGACAGAGGAAGAGATAGAAGTTAATGAAAATCTGTTAAAAACAGTGGGTGAACTGGAGTTGAGTGCTCGTGCAGCAAATTGTTTGAAGGCTCAGAACATAGAATACATCTTGGAATTGGTGCAAAAAACAGAGAGTGAACTTCTGGACACGCGCAATTTTGGCAAACAATCGTTGAAGGAAATAAAGGATGCTTTGAGTCAATTGGGATTGAGTTTAAGCATGAAGATAGATGGAAAGATGCTTTCAAAGTTAAAGCAGTTAGAAGAGAAGAGGAGAGAAAAGGATGCGTCATAAGCATGGTTACAGGAAGCTGGGCGTAGATACGGGACACAGAAAAGCTTTACTGAGAAATTTAGCTCGAGCTATAATATTGAACGAGCGCATTACAACCACAGATGCCAGAGCTAAAGAAATGGTGCGCTTTGTTAGTAATTTGGTTACATTGGCGAAGAAAGGGACACTTTCTGCACGGAGGCAAGCTTTAAAAATTCTTCCACATAAGAAAGTAGTAAGGAAGCTCTTTTCTGAGATTGGTCCACGATTTGCAGATGTAAATGGTGGATACTTGCGTTGCTTCAAGTTGGGTTATCGCAAAGGGGATGGAGCTCCTATATCCATAGTTGAATTTTCCAAGAAAAGTTAGATGTGAAAACTCCCTATACTGCCTTTTTTTTAATAATCCTCTTTTTTGTTTTAGATGTAGTATCCAAAATGTTGGTAGTTCATTTTTTGGATGTGGGGAGCTCAATATCTGTTCTTAGCTTTTTGAATATAGTGCATGTAGAAAATAGCGGAATAGCGTTTGGTCTGTTTGGCACTTCTTCTTTCCTCTTTAAGAGAATCTTACTTTCTTCTGTAAATATTATTGTTTTTATTATAGTGATAGTTATGTTACTCAGAAGGAAGGTTTCATCTTCAGTCTCTTTTGGATTGAGCCTGTTGGGAGCTGGAGCATTGGGAAATTTGAGGGAGAGGTTATTCTCTGGATATGTGACAGATTTTATTGATTTACATATTGGTGTGCATCATTATCCGGCTTTTAACATTGCCGATGCTTGCATTACTACGGGTATACTTATCTTGATTATTCGCAGGTTTTCAAGAAAATCTATTTAAGCTTCTTTTGAACGGATGAATAAAATTGCTTTATATTTTCTTTTTTTCCTATGCATATAAGGGTGGAATTCCCCTTTATCTTTGTCTGGGCAGAGGGATTGAAGTGAATTTTCCCTTTTTCCACCATTCCTATAATCATAATGTCAAATTTTTCTCTTATCTGTGAATCTTTTATCTTCACACCATCATAAGCAGAATTTTCTTCTATGTCGATCTCCGCTATCCTAAATTCTTCAGCTGTAGACCTTAAAGCTAAGGTGAATTCTGCTGCCTTGGGGGAGGTAATCATATAGGCAATGCGGGAAGCACTTACTTCATAAGGAGAGATTATCTTGTTTGCCCCTCCTTTGATCAGCCTTTTTTTACTTTCTTCTTCGAATGCACGGCTAATTATATTTAAGTTTGGGTTTAGTTCTCTTGCAGTCATTGTTATATACAGATTTTCTGCATCGGAAGAGGTAAGGATAATTATACTGGAGGCCTGTTCTATACTGGCATTTTTTAGTGTTTCTTCTTCTGTTGCATCACCACAAATTATTCTGTATCCCTTATCTTGAATCTTCTCTTTACTTTTTTCTATTATAACAAAGGGAACATTTCTTTTATCCAGTTCCTCTGCTACAATTTTCCCCAATCTCCCGAAGCCACAGATTATGTGATGATTCTTTAGTTTTTTAATTTCTTTTTTCATTTTTTCCTCCTGCAGACTTTTAAATCTAAGTAAATATTCTGTATACAACGATGTTATAAAGCTGGTAATGGTGGAGAG
>JAGGSF010000083.1 GCA_021159235.1 Deltaproteobacteria bacterium
GTATAGATGTGATTATAAGTAAGAAGAAACGATGGGATTTTAAAAATCATCTTATCTCCTGTAATATTCGCTATTGGGAGTGGTTCACGGAGTTTAATTTAGAAAATGCAATAATTTCTATTGAAGCAGATGCAATAAATACATTAAAGGAGGTTTACGATTTCCTCGAAAAAATGCAACTGGAATCACGCCTTATCCTCCCCAACGGAACACGCATAAAAACAAGAGAAAAAACATTTGAGGAGATAGAAAGATATTTGGATGAAATATTGGAAGGAGAGTAAAATGTCCGTTTCACTTATTTCTCCGGAAGAGCTTCAATCACGGTTTGAAGTGACAAAAGAACGAAAGAAAGAGGGAAAATATTTCATCGCCCAGAAAAGGGTAGAAAAAGCCATTCAGACTATATTAAACATAAGGGATAGCGAATATAATGCCTATATCTCCGGTAATTTTACAAAACAGGATATCGAAACAATTAAAGAACTCATCAGAAAAACACTGGCCGACTTCAACATCGAGAACAAACTATATGACTGGTGTTATGTAAATAACTTCAAAAACCCGCGAACACCGACCGTCGTTAATCTGCCCCAGGGAAAAGGAGAGGAGTTAAAAAAGGATATGGAAGAGCTGGTAGAGTATTTGAGAAAGACTGTTCCATCTGTCTTTGAAAGCAAAGAATATGAGGAGAGGATACAGGAAATAGTAAGGGAGTATGATGAAAAACAAAAGGAGTTGTTTAGAAATATTGAAGAAAGTGCACACAAGTTGAACTTTATTGTCAAGCCCTCTCAAGCAGGAATCATTATAAATCCTGTGGTTAACGGAAAAGCTATCAATGAGAGGGAATTCAGTCTGCTCTCTGCTGAGGTAAAAAGAGACATTGAGGAAAAAAAGAGGATGCTGGAAGATAAGATAAACGACTTCTTAAGAGAAAGCAGAAAGCTGGAAAAAGAAAAGCATCGGAAAGTAGAAAAGGTAAATGAAGAAATGGGCATATTTATTGTATCTCACAAGATAGAGGACTTAAAACGAAAGTATAAAGGGGTGGAGAAATTACAGAAGTACTTTGATGATGTTGAAGATTACACCTTAAAAAACATATCTGCATTCCTTCCTCAGAAGCCTCCAGACTCCTTCTTCGCCGCCTTTTCACCCAAGCCGAGATATACAGAGTACAAGGTTAATGTACTTGTAGATAACAGCCAGACAAAGGAGGTGCCTGTTATCTATGAAGAGGATCCCACATACTACAATTTGTTTGGTAAAATAGAAAAGCAAGCCTATTTCGGGGCATTTATTACAGATTTTACCCGTATTCGTCCTGGTACAATCCACTATGCAAACGGTGGGTACCTGATCTTAGATGCATACTCCGTGTTGATGAACCCCAATGTATGGGAAACACTTAAGAAAACCATCTCTTCAAAGAAATGTGTGATAGAGGAATGGACGGAGAGATATGGTATACTTGCTTCCGAAACCATAAAACCAGAACCTGCACCACTGGAAACAAAGATTATTCTTTTAGGTCCTGTATTCCTGTATGAACTCTTATATGTCTTTGATAAGGATTTTAAACAGCTATTTAAAGTAAAAACCGATTTCAATCCCATCATTGAAGTAACTCCACACAATCTTACCCAGTATATCACCAGAATTGACCATCTATGCGAAAAAAACACGCTACCCAAGCTCAGCGATGATGCACTGAAGGAAATTCTCACCTTCAGCAGTCGTATATCAGAGCACAAAGACCGACTTTATGCTTATACGGATAAGATAATAGATACAATTAAGGAAGCAAGTTTCTACGCCAAACGAGAAAAAGTAGAAACTATCTACGGGCAGCATATTAAAAAAGCCATTGAAGAAAGCATATTCAGGAAAAATCTCATTAGAGATAAGATTTTAGAAATGATTAAAGAAGGCACACTTATCATAAATATAGATGGGATAAAGATAGGCCAGATAAATGGTCTATCTGTAATCTCAATGGGTGATTTTTCCTTTGGCATACCAGCGAGAATTAGTGCCCGCACCTTTGTGGGAAAAACAGGTATAATCAATATAGAAAAAGAATCAGAAATGGCTGGTAAGATATTCAATAAGAGTGTGCTCATTCTATCCGGTTACTTAGGATGGAAGTATGCCTATGACAAACCCCTGAGCATATCCATTACCCTGGCATTTGAACAATCATATACAATGGTAGAGGGAGACAGCGCCAGTGTAGCAGAACTCTTATCCATACTTTCGGCAATTGGAGAAATACCGTTGAAGCAAAGTCTTGCCGCTACAGGTTCTATAAGTCAGGACGGAACAGTACAGCCCATCGGAGGAGTCAATGAAAAGGTAGAGGGATTTTTTGAAGTATGTAAATTGAAAGATATGCTGGATGGGGAACACGGTGTAGTAATACCGAGAAGAAATATAAACAATCTGATCTTAAATGATGAGGTAAAGAAAGCGGTGGAAGAAAGGAAATTTAATATCTATTGTATAGACACTATAGACGATGCAATAGAAATATTTACGGGAATGAAAGCCGGCAAAAAACTGAAAAGAGGATATGAAAAGGGCACCTTTCACTGGATTGTAGATAACAGATTACGGAAGATAAGCAAGCTGGCAGAGAAGAAGGAAGCTGAATGAGCCTGAGGTGGATGGATGGCGGAGAATCACATGGAAAGGGTTTAACGGTAATCATTGATGGAATTCCTGCAGGTTTAAAAATAAATCCTGAAAGAATCAACACCTACCTTCAAAAGAGACAAAAAGGTTATGGACGCGGCGGCAGGATGAGTATAGAGAAGGATGTCGTAGATATAAGAGGGGGAATAAGGAGAGGAGAAACAACCGGTTCCCCTGTTGTTATATTCATTGAAAATAGGGATTGGATAAACTGGAAAGAAAAAATGGACCCTTTTAAGGTAAGCGGAGAACGGTTAACTAAACCCAGACCTGGCCATGCAGATCTACCTGGTTACCTCAAGTACAATAGAAGGGATTTAAGAGATGTTTTAGAAAGATCCAGTGCCAGACAAACAGCAACCCGCACGGCAGTGGGAGCGATAGCCAGAGAGATATTAGAAAAATTAGGGGTTTATGTAACGGGCTTTGTAAGACAAATAGGAAAGATAGGTTTTTCCGGAGAAGTTAAAAGCGGAAAAGCAATAGGTGAAAAGATAGAGAAGTCTATTGTTCGCTGCCCGGATGAAGAAACCACGAAACTTATGTGCGAAGAGATAGAAAGAGCGAAACAAGAAGGAGATACACTGGGAGGGGTGATAGAGGTTATCTGCGAAAATGTAGTGCCGGGTCTTGGTACTTATGTTCAATGGGATAGAAGACTGGATGCTCACCTTGCCTTTTCCTTGATGAGCATTCAGGCCATTAAAGCGGTGGAGATAGGAAGCGGTATAGAAAATGCCTCAAAGAGGGGGTCAGAGGTACATGATGAAATATTCTATTCCAGGGATAAGGGATATTTTCGCAAAACAAACAGGGCTGGCGGCATAGAGGGAGGAACGAGCAACGGCGAGAACATTGTTCTCAGAGCTTACATGAAACCCATACCCACGTTGAGAAAGAGATTACACTCAGTAGATGTAGAGAGCAAAAAGGAAGAATTTGCTTTTTTTGAAAGGTCAGATGTTTGTGCTGTGCCTTCCGCATCTGTAATATGTGAAGCCGCCGTATCCATAGAGCTGGCATCCTTTTATCTGGAAAAATTTGGTGGCGATACAATGGACGAACTAAGAGAAAACCTCTATCATTACAATGAATACCTTAAAAGAAAATGAACATATTCCTTGTTGGATTTATGGGAGCGGGAAAGAGTAGCGTAGGGAAGAAGTTGTCTGAGGAGATGAACTACAATTTTATAGACACAGATAGCTTTATTGAAAAACAGACGGAGAGAAGGATTGAGGATTTCTTTGATAGAGGTGAGGAAGAAATATTCAGAGAGAAAGAGAGAGAATTTTTACAGAATTTTGATTCAGAAAACACTGTCATATCTACCGGTGGTGGGATGGCATGCAGCATGAAAAATATCTCCCTGATGAAGAAAAAAGGGACAATAGTTTATCTGTTTATAACCTTAAAAGAAGCAATAAAAAGAACCCACTTCAACAGGCCGCTTCTTAAAAATAGAGAGAATATAGATAGTCTTTTCAAAAAGAGATTGCATTTTTACAAGAATGCACATATCATAATACCTGTAGGTAAAAAAACAGTGGAGGAGGTGAGCAAGAGAATAAAGGCACTTTTATGTTGTATAACTCCAGAAGGGGGTTAACAATGAAAGCATTAAGAGTATGCGTTATCTTGGTATGGTTGTTGTTTGGTTGTTATGTAGCAAAAGCAGATGTTGTATATAAAGTAAAAAGAGGTGATAATTTAGCAAAAATCGCCTCTCTATATAATGTTCCATTACGAAAAATTCAAAAAGTAAATGATGTAAACAAATATATACATCCCGGAGAGAAGATAGTCATTCCTATAAAAGAGGTTTATGCACCGTGGAGTGATTACATCTATACCGTGAAAAAAGGAGATTCTTTAATAAAACTTGCTCAACGTTTTAACCTTTCAGTAGAGACATTGAAGAAAAACAATGGACTTGAGACAGACAGAATAATTCCTGGAGACCGGTTGTATATCAAGAAAACCTTGCCGCCAAGAAACCTCTACTTAACAAGAAAAAGAAAAGATTACTCCATACTGTCTTTCAACAGAATACATGTCGTGAAAAGAGGAGAGAGCTTGTATACCTTATCTCAAAAGTACAATGTTCCCATAAATCTAATCAAATTGGTAAATGGAATAAAGGGAAGAATAATAAGGGAAAAAGAGATGTTACTGGTTCCGGGAGAAGTGGAATATGTTACAGTAAAGGAAAGGGCAGTAGATGTTTTATATGAAATAAGAAGGGTTTCGGCACAAAGAAATTTTCAAGCCAATGCAAAAGGAAGAAAAGTAGCAAAAATAGCCAAACAATACTTAGGTATTCCTTACAAGTATGGTGGATCGGGTAAAGATGGTATGGACTGTTCGGCATTTGTTCAGATTGTATATAAAAAATTGCATATACATCTTCCTCGAACAACCCGCGGACAAATAAATAGAGGAAAGCCTGTGCGTTTAAGTCAATTGAAACCTGGAGATCTCGTATTCTTCGAGGCACATGGCAAGCGTCCGGCTCATGTAGGAATATACATAGGGAATAATAAATTTATACACGCCTCTTCATGGAAACGCCATGTGACCATAAACAAATTACGAGGGTATTACCTCAATCATTTCATAGCCGCGCGCAGGGTTTTAAGGAGCGGTTCCTGATGCTTACGCTGGGCATAGATCCTGGCTCAAAAGTAACGGGATTTGGTATAGTGGATGGGAAAAATGTATGCGTTATGTATGAGAGTTTTAAACTATCGCCTAAAATGGATTTTGCAGATAAGCTAAATGCATTGCACAGAAGGGTCATAGAGATAATAAACATCTTTCACCCTACAGAAACGGCTATTGAAAAAGCATTTGTGTTCATGAATGCCACCACGGCTCTAAAGCTGGGAGAGGTAAGGGGATCTCTGATTGCCGCCGTAAGAAATTGTAATTTGCCGGTATACGAATACACGCCCACCAGCATCAAGCGCTCACTGACTGGATATGGAAGAGCGACAAAGGAAGAGGTGAAGGTTGCTGTAGAAAATATACTACACACTAAAATAAACGATAAGGGCAACAATGCTACGGATGCTTTAGCTATTGCTTTGTGCCATATCCGCCACTTAGAAAATTTGTCCCAACAGGATGCGTGCAATGTGACCCACAAGCACATTTAATCGCACATAAAAATCTAAAACATCCAGATAAGAAAACATCAAATCTGCACCTTCTCCCAGATACGCTTTTTGAAAGTATTTCTTTTTGAGTGATCTTTCAAATTCTCTTATGGATAATCTTTCTTCAAAAGCAGCTAAAGCAGTACGGCGACTGTTTTCAACGAAGGCTCTTCTAACCAGATAAAAATTATCTAAAATGCGTTTATGTAAGGATGCAATATCATTGCTCTTCTCAGAACAAAAATATATACCGCCTATCTCCGGCAACCGTCTCTTTACAAGCTGTGCAATGTGCCCCAGCTCACTGGCTATGGAAACAAGCATCGTCATTTCTAAGGATTCTGCCTCACTAAGAGATTTTTGAGACATCTTGGAAGAAAAGGAGATAATTTCAGGAACATAATTTTCAACATAATTTATCCCTCTGAGAAGTTCCCGCTCATCAAGCCCCTCTTTCAATATCGCCTTCCTGCTTTCTTCTGTTACTTTTATCGTTACATTTAAAAGATGCGCCACGTGTTTATGTAAGATGGACAGAGCCATTTGAGGAGTGAGAATCAACGCATCATTCAAACTTAGATAATGAAATCTCTTCAGTGGAATAAGAAAAGAGATGAATTGAGAAAAGGGCTTTAGAAATAAAAGAAATGGTATTGCCACTAAAACATTAAATAAAAGATGAGCGGTAGCAATCTGCCTGTCTATCTGAAAGGCAAGGGGATGAGAAAGTGCGGCTACCAGGAAGGAAAAGTAGTATAGAAATGGAAAGATTAAGATTACACCAATGACATTGAATAAAAGGTGAGAAAAAGCTACCTGCAAAGCTCTCCTATCTCTTATGCCTGCATAAGCAAAGAATGTAACTATACATGTTCCTATATTTGCTCCAAAAACTATCGGTATGGCAGAAGTTAGACTCAGGTATCCCGAATGTGCCAGAACCATGGTTATGCTAATTGTAACCAAACTGGATTGGATAAAGGCGGTAAGTATTATAGCTATAAGAAGGAGCAGGAAATAATTATAATTATGAGAAAATCCTTTTATGAGAGGAAAAATCTTATCCCCTGCTGTACCTGCAATGGTAGAAACAATGTATAAACCGAAAAAAACGAGTGAAAGTCCTAAGAAGATAGAAACTATTACCCGGTGTTTTGTCTTAAATGTAAAGAGATATACGAGGAGAATGAGAAAAAAGGCCAGGGGCGCAAGACTGTATATATGAAAGGCAACAATCTGAGCAGCGATCGTGGTACCGATATTTGCTCCGATGATAAAAGAAATGGCATCGTATAGACTTATCAATGCCGCAGAGGTAAAACCAACTAACATCACGCTCGTTGCACCAGAACTCTGAAGTAACGCTGTCAAAAAAAAGCCAATTAAAAAGGATTTGTATTTACCACCTGCAAATCGATCCACAAGTGTTCTCACGCCCTTTGATGTAACAACCTGAAGATTTGAGCTGACCATATTCACTCCATACATAAGTAAAGCGGTGCCGCCTAATATTCCGATGATAGTGCTAATCATTCATTATCTTCAGGATCTTTTCTATGTCTTTTTTTGACTTAAGGGCAAAAAAGGCGCAACTCTCATTTAGATTTAATGGAAAACTGAACTCATGTCCTTTCATATCTACCATTACGCCGCCCGTTTCTTTTAAAATGACACCTGCTGCGGACCAATCCACTACTCTTGAGGGAAGGGGATGAATAAAAACATCAAAAAAACCGGCGGAAAGGTAACACATATCCAGTGCGGTAGAACCCATCATCCTTAACCGATAAAAATGATTAACCATACTTTCAAACATCCGAACATCTTTCGTTCTATCTATTCCCTCACAAACGGCGAAAGAAAAACTATTACTTTCATTGACAATGTGTTTTTGAAAGGAGCCTGTTACATCAGATAAAAAGGCCCCCCTTCCTCTGATAGCTGAAAATTCTTCGCCAGTAGGAATGTTGAGCACATAACCTACAGTTAAACCGTTCGTTTCGCTTGTCTCTGAAAGAGCGATGGAAAAAGCATAGTATGGAATACCTCTCTTTGCATTAAGGCTGCCATCTATCGGGTCTACAACCACAATTGGAACTCTGCTCCCAAAATCTCTAATTCCCACTTCCTCTGAAAGAAGCATACATGGCACATTGAATCTCTTTAATTCTTCTATTACTATGTTTTCTGCTACTTTATCTATGAATACAGTGACATCACCTCCTGCTCCTTTGCCCAAAGTCTGCTTTGCCTTTTCGGTGCCAGCAATCTTCTTTACCTCATAAAATATTCTTTTTCCCATTGTTTTAAAAAGATCAAGCCACCTGTCTTCCATTACATGTTCTCTAATGTTTCACGCACTTCTTCTATCACGTAATCAGGTGTGGAAGCACCAGCTGTTATACCTACAACCTTACATCCCTTAAACCATTCCTTCTTCACTTCTTCTGCCCTCTCAATATGATAACAACAAGAACATATAGTTTTACATATATCATACAATCTGCGGGTATTGCTGCTATTGTAACCTCCCACCACTATCATCACATCCACATCCTTAGCCAGTTTCTTCGCACTCTTCTGCCTTTCTACAGTCGCACTGCATATCGTATTAAATATACGTAACTCCTCTACCTTCTTCAAAAGTTCATCTACTACATTGATCAACTTGGATGTTGATTGAGTGGTTTGGGAAACAACACCTATTTTCCTGCCCCTTATCTTTTTCGCCTCATCTACACTGTTGATCACCACAGCTTTTTTGGCATAGCCCAATAATCCTTTTACTTCAGGATGATTGTTGTCTCCAACGATCACTACTCTGTAATCCTCATCACTCAGCATCTTTACAAAATTCTGCGTTTCTTTTACAAAGGGACAGGTAGCGTCAACCACCTCCAATCCTTTTTCGCGTGCTTTTCTTACCATTTGAGGGGGAACGCCATGAGAACGAATAACAACCACACCCTCTTTTATTCCATCTATCGTGTTGATAACTTTTACCCCCTCCTTCTGTAGTGCTTCTACTACCTGTGGATTGTGGATCAAAGGACCCAAGGAGTAAACCGTCTGTTTTCTCTTAACAACCTCACGTGTTAAAGCAATAGCCCTTTTTACACCAAAACAGAACCCTGCGTTATCTGCTACTATTACTTTCATTTCAACAATGATATTACCTGTATGTACACTTCTTCCTGTGTTTTATTCGTTGTATCTATTACATGAGCACCTTCAGGTATAACCAGCGGTGAATCTTTCCTGGTTATGTCTTTTTCATCTCTTTCTTTAATTTTGTATAAAATCATATCTTTTTCTACATGAAGTTCTTTTGCCCTCCTCATTGCTCTTTCTTTAAGGTCTGCCTGAAGGTATATCTTAACCTGCGCTTCAGGGAAAATCACACTACCTGCATCTCTTCCCTCCACTACATATCTTCCCTCTTTTACACTCCCCCTTACCATATTATTCACAAATCTTCTTACAAAAGGCAACTTTGCTATTATAGAAGCATCTTTACCCACTTCCTCCCCTCTTATGTAAGGTTCCATGTCCCTGTTAAAAACAAATAGATGATATTCTGTGTTTACCTTTTTCCATGAAATACTTAGTTTGCTTAATTTCTCAGGTGTTGGTTGTGTAGAAAATAGATAAGCAATGCTTCTATACAAAGCACCCGTGTCTATGTAAAAAAACCTTTCCCTGCAGGCAAGCAGCTTGGCCAAAGTACTTTTTCCAGAACCCGAAGGACCGTCAATGGTTACTATCAATCTATCCATCAAGTTTTTCTCTGAAGAGTCTTGCTTCCCTCCATAAACCTGTGAGCTTGGCCCTATCACTGCAAGAAATGGCCTTTTTTATCTTACTCCATCCCTTGAACAGTCTTTCCATAGCTTTCAGCACATAGTGTTTATTGGCAATAACAATATCTGCCCATATCTCTTCATTTGATTTAGCAATGCGGGTAAAATCCTTAAATCCAGTTCCTATTAGAAACCTTACATTGTTCACATTCATTTCTCTCAATAGATTTACATTTGCAAACGATAATATATGAGGAATGTGGCTGGATATGGCAAACAACTCATCATGTAGTTTGTAGTCCATGTAAATCGGCACAGCCCCTATGGCTTCAATCAGCTCCTCAATCTTTTTCCATCTTTCATTTCTTATTGGTGTGATCACTACTGTACGTCCTTCAAATAACCTTTCCTCAGCCGATTCAGGCCCAGAGATTTCTTTCCCTGCGACGGGGTGCAGAGGCACATAATCTATTCCTGGAGGTATCTTGTTTTCTACTTTTTCCACAACATATCCTTTAACACTACCCACATCCAGAATATATGCACCCTTTTTTAACATCGGGAAGACAGAAAGCAAGACAGAAGGAATGGATAAAACAGGTACACTCACTATTACCAGATCACACTCATTTACCTCTTTCAACTCTGCCTGCCTGTCAATAATTCCCAGACTTTCTGCCTTATTTAAATTCTCCAAGGATCTATCGTAACCAAGAATCTCCTTTACCAATTTTCTCTTCTTAAAAGCAATGGCAAGTGAGCCGCCAATCAGTCCTGTACCTATAATAAAAGCACGTTTAAACACCCATTACTTCCTTTAAACACTCTATAAATTTTCTATTCTGGTCTTCTGTGCCTACGGTTACGCGGAGGCATGTTTTATAACCATATCCTTTCATCGAGCGAATGATCACTCCTTTATGTAAGAGTTTGTTGTAAATCTCTTCGGCATCCTGCTTCACATCAAACAATATGTAGTTGGCATAGGTGGGAATATATTCAATATTCATGTCTTCAAATGCCCTGTACAGGAATTCTTTACCCTTTTTATTTATTTCCAATGTCCGTTTGATATGTTCTTTATCATCCAGGGCCGCTCTTGCTCCTATCTGAGCCAGACTATTTACATTGAATGGCTGGCGCACCCGATTCAGGTAATCAACAATTTCCTCATCACCTATACCATATCCTATTCTCAGTCCTGCCAATCCGTAAAGCTTGGCAAATGTTCTCAATACAAAAACATTTTTATTGTTGCGAAAAAAGGAAAGAATATCGGGATAATCTTTACCGGTGCCATATCCAAAGTATGCTTCATCCAAAACAACCAGACAATCATCATCTATGCCATTTATAAACTTATTCAATTCATCTTCATAGACGATTGTTCCGGTAGGGTTATTGGGTATATCAATAAACACCAGTCGTGTGTTTTTGCTTATCTTATCTTTAATTTCAGAAAGGTTATGACGATAATCTTTGAGTGGAATTTCTATTTTTCTTCTACCCATTGCCTGGGCAATTAGACGATAAACAGCAAATGAGGGAAAAGAAAAGATTACCTCATCATCTTCAGAAGTAAGAAAGGTACGACACAGAAGTTCTATAATCTCATTGGAACCATTACCCAGAATGATATTTTCCATCTTTACATCTAACTCCTGTGCCAATCTTCTGCGTAGATAGTACCCGCTGCCATCAGGATAAAAATTGATCTTATTTAAAAAATCTTTTATGGCCTGAACTGCTAAAGGAGAGGGTCCAATTGGATTTTCGTTGGAAGCCATCTTTATTACATCCCTTAATCCCAGTTCCCTTTTCAACTCTTCGACAGGTTTTCCTGGTGGATAAGGCACTAAATCCCTGATGTATGATGCTACTTTCATCTCTCTTCCGCAGGGTAAGAACCCAGTACCTTTAAAAATACCGTTTCTTCCCTTATTTTATCTATAGATTTTTTTACACAATCATCCTCTATATGACCACAAAGGTCCACATAGAATACATAGTCCCAGGCTCCTCTTCCCGAAGGTCGAGACTGAATGCGTGTAAGGTTAACACCATTTTCATAAACTGGCTTCAAAATATGATAGAGTGCACCTACTCTATCCTTAATGGAAAACATAATGGATGTTTTATCCCGGCCACTTCTATGAGGAATGTATTTCCCTATAACTAAAAAACGGGTGATATTGTTCAATCTGTCCTCTATACCATTCGCTATTATTTTAAGGTTGTAGAGTTCACTCGCCGCCTGAGAGGCAATGGATGCTGTATCCCTGTTTTCTTGAGCTATTTTAGCTGCTTTTGCGGTGCTGGTAGTTTCAAAGGTGGGGACATCCGGAAAGTTTTTCTTCAACCATCCTCTACATTGAGCAAGAGCATTGGGATGAGAATAAATAACCTTAACATCCTCCGCCTTCCCGGACTTATTCATTAAGGCATGTTTTATCTCCAGAATAATTTCAGAAACAATATAAACATTTGTATTCATAAACATATCCAGAGTATAGTTCACCACTCCTTCAATAGAATTTTCTACAGGCACTACACCGAAATCTACTCTCTCGTTTTCTACATCCAGAAATATGTCTTCTATCCTTTCCTCCGGGAGATACTCTAAGGATAGACCAAATCGTTTTATTGCCGCTTGATGAGTGAATGTCGCTTCCGGTCCTAAATAAGCAATCCTCAATGGTTTTTCTAAGGATAGGGAGGCAGACATCACCTCCCTGAATATTATCTTCAATCCTTTATCAGGAAACAACTTTGCTTTATTCAGCACATTATTGTATACTTCCTTTTCTCTATCCGGTGCATAAAACACTAAATTTGATTTTCTTTTTAAACGAGCAATCTCCTGCACACAGGACATTCTCTCGTCTAAAAGTTCAACAATCTTTTCGTCTATACGGGAAATCCTGTTTCTCAAGCTATTTATAGAAACTGAGTGGTCATCTTTCTTATTTTTTTCCATCTGTTCTCCAGAATTTCTTCTTCAGTTAAAGGAACAAGCTCTGATAGAGTTTTGACGATGAAAGCTTTCACTCTCCTGGCCATTTCATCATAGTTCCTGTGAGCACCACCTACAGGTTCTTCTATTATCTCATCTATAACGCCAACCTCATACAGGTCGCGAGCTGTTATCCGCATAGCTTTTGCTGCTTCCTTAGTATGTTCTGCATCCCTCCACAGGATGGAAGAACATCCCTCTGGAGAGATAACACTATAAAAGGCATGAGAGAGCATGCCCACCTTATCTCCTACACCAATACCCAGGGCACCACCACTGCCACCTTCTCCTGTAACGACAACCACGATGGGCACCCTCAACCCTGCCATTTCATAAAGATTGGTGGCAATGGCTTCTGCCTGCCCCCTTTCTTCCGCTCCAACGCCTGGATAGGCACCAGGGGTATCTATAAGGGTAACAACACTTAACTTAAACTTTTCTGCCAGTTTCATCACTCTTAATGCTTTTCTATAACCTTCAGGATGGGCCATTCCAAAGTTGCGTCTCAGGTTCTCCTTTGTGTTTTTTCCCTTCTGGTGGCCAATTATTGCTACCTTAAAATCGTCTATCTTAGCCAATCCCGTGACCATTGCCCTGTCATCGGCAAATCTCCTGTCACCATGAAGCTCTATAAAATCCACTGCTATTCTTTCTATGTAATCCAATGTATAGGGTCTTGAGGGATGGCGAGCAATCTTTACTACCTCCTCTATGGAAAGATGGGAAAATTTTTCTTTTATCAACTCATCCTTTTTCTTTTCCAACATCCTTATTTCTTTTGAAATATCCATCCCCTTCTTTCCGGCCAACTTCTTTAAATCATCTATTCTCCTTTCTATCTCATATATGGGTTTTTCAAAATCGTATATAAACATACTTTATTTCCTGGAGAGAGAAACCAGGCCATCATCTTTCATCAGCTTGTAGACAGCAGCATCAATCAAAGCCTGTCTGGAAGCATCTATTATATCTGTTGCCACTCCCACTGTTTCCCATGTGTCTTTTCCATCTCCAGATGTAATTAGAACCCTTATCGTAGATGCCGTGCCTCTCTCTCCCAGCAGTATCCTCACCTTATAATTTAAGAGTTTCAGCTTTTCCAATGACGGATAGAACTTCAACAATGCTTTTCTTAAGGCACAATCCAGGGCATTTACTGGACCGTTACCCACAGATGCGGTATGTTCTATTTCCTCTCCCACTCTTACCATCACTGTAGCTTCAATACCTGCCATATCCTCTTTCTTTCTTTCATCGATAACACGATAGGATAAAAGCTCAAAGTAATCGCGAACCTCTCCTTTGTTCCTTAGTAGCATAAGTTCAAAGGAGGCATCTGCAGTTTCAAAGTAAAAACCCTGATTTTCCAACCTTTTTATTTCTTCCAATGTTTTTTTGCCTGCCACTGTATCTTTATCTATTTCTATGCCCATCTCTTTCGCTTTATATATAATATTACTTATACCGGAAAGGTCAGAAATAAGTGCCCGTCTCTTGTTCCCTACCAGCTCAGGATTCACATGCTCGTAGCACTGCGGATTTCTCAAAACGGCACTCACATGTACGCCACCTTTATGTGCAAAAGCACTATCCCCTACATAGGGCAGACGACTGTTGTGAGGAAGATTAAATATCTCATCAATCTTCTTAGAAACGAAGGTAATCTTTTTTAAGTTTTCATCACTTATACAGTCAATGCCCATCTTAAGCTTCAAATTGGGTATAACAGAGGTAAGGTCAGCGTTGGCACATCTTTCTCCATAACCATTGAATGTTCCCTGAACCTGCGTTATTCCGTGCCTTACGGAGGCGAGAGTATTTGCAACTGCCAGCCCAGAGTCATTGTGTGCATGTATACCCAGAGGAACCCCGGGAAACTTCTGCTTGATTTCCTCTATTATCCTTTCCAGTTCCCAGGTTATGGTTCCACCATTCGTATCACATAAAACTATAACGTCTGCTCCTCCCTCAACAGCCGCCTGTATAGTTTTCAAGGCGTATTCTGAATTTCCCTTATAGCCATCAAAGGTATGCTCTGCATCATAGAACAACTCATCGGTGTAATTCTTCAGATACCTTACAGAGTCGAAAATAATCTCTAAGTTCTTCTCCAGATCAATCTTTAATGCGTCTGTAACATGCAGATCCCATGTTTTTCCAAAAATAGCAATAGCCGGGACCTCTGATTCAACCAGAGCCTGAATATTGGGATCATCCTCCGGTTTTAGTTTTGCTCTCCTCGTACTACCGAAAGCAGTGATCTTAGCCTGCTTTAGATTTAGTTTTTTTACTTGAAGGAAGTATTCTTCGTCCTTTGGATTTGAACCTGGCCACCCTCCTTCAATATAATGAATACCCATATCATCCAGTAACTCTGTTATTCTTAATTTATCCTGCACCAGCAAACTTATCTTCTCCCCCTGTGTGCCATCACGCAATGTCGTATCAAACAACTTCACCTCACCCATAACTCCTCCTTATCCAGATTAAAACCTCTATGCAGTGCTCTCACTGCTGATTCTGTGAGCTTCTCATCAATAATGCAGGAAATCTTAATCTCCGATGTGCTGATCATCTTTATATTTATGCCTTCTTCAGCCAGTATACGAAACATCCGGGCCGCTACACCCCAGTGACTTCTCATCCCTACACCAACTATGGAAACTTTGCTCACATTTTTGTTTAATGTAACCTCTCCTCCCCCAATTTCTCTTGAAACCTCATCTGCTATCTTCGATGCATCGTCTGCGTCATCTTTTGGTACTGTAAATGATATGTCAGTGAAACCCTCTTCGCTTACATTCTGCACAATCATATCTACCACGATATTTTTTGAGGCTATCCTTTCAAAGATTTGAGCTGCTATACCCGGTCTGTCTGGCACTCTGGTTATTGTTAAGCGAGCCTGGTTCTTATCGCTTACAACTCCAGAGACAACAACTTCTTCCATCTTTCCTCCATCATCTATTAATGTTCCCGGTCTATATGTAAAACTGGATAAAACTTCTATTGGAACCCCATACTTTTTCCCCAATTCTACCGATCTTATCTGCATTACCTTAGCTCCCAAACTTGACATTTCCATTACCTCATCGTAACTGATTCTGTCTATTTTTCGTGCATATTTAACAATTTTTGGGTCTGCGGTGAAAATCCCATCCACATCTGTGTATATCTCACATTTATCTGCATTAAGGGATGCTGCCAGGGCTACTGCTGAGGTATCAGAACCGCCCCTTCCCAATGTAGTCACTTCACCTTTCTCATTGATGCCCTGAAAACCGGCCACCACCACCACATATCCATCCTTCAAATAACGCATAACTCTATCCTTGTCTATGTGCATTATTCTCGCTTTCAGATGAATATTGTCAGTCAAAATACCGCTTTGCCTGCCCGTTAAAGCTATTGCTTTACATCCTATCTCGTTTAGTCTGATAGCCACCAATGCACTGGAGATCCTCTCTCCGCTGGAAAGGAGCAGATCCATTTCTCTCTCTGTTGGATGTGAAGACAGACTTCGAGCCAGGTTAATTAACCTATCCGTTTCTCCCGCTATAGCAGAGATAACCACCACTATATCGTTTCCCTTTTCCCTGCCTTCCTTTATATGATTGGATACATTCCTCACCCGTTCTATATTAGCTACCGATGTTCCCCCGTATTTCTGCACAATTAGAGCCATCATCCCCCCAAAAGATTTAACTAAAATATAGAAATACACTTAAAAAATCAAGCAATTGCTTTAAATGTAAAGAGTTGACTTATTTAAAAATTTGTTTTAAAGATAAGGCATGAAAGCGATGAAGAATCTGTTTACCGTAAACCTGAAAGTAAAAAAGGATGAAAGAGTTCTCGTATTTACGGACACGATAAATGAAGAGGAAAATATATCTTCTAAGGAGAGAGAAAGAAGAGAAAAATTATTCCTGCTGGCTAAACAAATACAGATGGCAGGAGAAAAATACTGTCATACCTCTTTCTTCTCTTATCCCGCTTTGATGTCCCATGGAAAAGAACCGCCAAGAAAACTGTGGGAGGAGGTATTTGGAAAAGAAAACATAAGAAAGATAGAAGAATTTTGGCAAAAGATAGAGGAAAAAACACTAACAGAAGATGAAGAAAAAAAGATAAGAGATACACTGAAAGGTGCTCATTACGATGCCTTTATTGCATTATCAAACTTCTCTACCACCCATACCCTATTCAGGCGCATACTGACAGATGTATGCGGAGCAAGGTATGCCAGTATGCCACTGTTTGATGAAGAAATGTTTTCTGGTCCTATGGCTGTAGACTGGCAGAAGATGTGGCAGAGAACAGAAAAGGTAAAAAATATATTAGAGGGAACAAAGATGTTAGAAGTTTTTACACCTCAGGGTACACACCTTGAAATCTATCTGAATGGAAGGAATATTCTTTCCGATACCGGTGATTTGAGTAAAAAGGGTTCCTGCAGTAATTTGCCAGCAGGTGAGGTATACTTTGCTCCTGAGGAAGGAAAAACAAAAGGAAAAATGGTTATTGAGTATTCACCTACACACAGGTTAAAAAACCCTCTTATACTGCATATAGAAAAAGGAAATTTATTGAACATAGAGGGTGATGACCCTTTTAAGGAAAGATTAAATGCTATCTTTGAAAGAATGCCCTTGGCTAAGAATGTGGCAGAACTGGGCATAGGAACGAATGATAAGGCAAAGAGGGCAGACAATATATTGGAAGCAGAAAAGATATTGGGCACGGTGCATGTAGCATTTGGAGACAATGCATCCTTCGGCGGTAATGTTTCTGTTCCATTTCATGAAGACTATATCCAGTTTTATCCCACTGTGGTTTTACACAAAGAAACGGGCAGTTTTCTTCTCCTGCAGGGAGGAGAATTGTGCATATGATTTTTATACTCTTTATTTTTTCCTTCATTGTTGCTTTTATTCTATTTCCTTATCACATTAAATGTTTTGTCAGAAGAAAGATTACAGGAAAGGACATGCACAAGAAAGGTAAAAGGATGGTCCCGGAGATGGGGGGTATGGTTATCGTCTTTTCCTTTTCCTCGGGCATTGTCTTACTTACAGGATGGAAAACATTCTTACAGAAGGATCTTCCAGTGGATACCTCTTCTTTGCTTTCCGTCTTGTCCGTTGTTCTTATCATAGGTTTGATAGGTGTTATGGATGATTTTTTGAACATCAGACAGAGGGTAAAGGCTATCTTGCCTATATTTGCCGCTCTGCCACTATCTGCCATTAAAGCCGGTACACCAACCATGTCTCTTCCCTTCGTAGGTCAGGTTTACTTTGGCATTTTCTATCCACTTTTACTTGTTCCCATCGGTGTAACAGGTGCCTCTAATGCCTGGAACATGCTGGCAGGATTTAACGGACTGGAAGTAGGAATGGGCATTGTAGCTATGATTTTTTTATCTGTTGTTGCCTACCTGGTAGGATCTACAACTGCACTCTATATTTTAGCCATAGCACTGGGGACACTTTCTGCTACTTTATACTACAACTGGTATCCGGCTAAGGTTTTCATCGGTGATGCAGGGACACTATCCATAGGAGCAATTATAGCCTGCTGTGTAATCTTGGGTAATTTTGAAAAGGCAGGTGTAATTATCGTTATTCCCCATATTGTTGATTTTTTAATAAAAGCCATACACCGGTTTCCAAGCAAAGGATGGTGGGGTTTGTATAAAAATGGTAAACTCCATTGCCCAAATAATAGTCCCGTAGGCTTATGTCAGCTTATTATGAAGATTTTCAAAGGCATCAGTGAAAAGAATCTGGTTTTGCTCCTGATGGGTATTGAGACAATATTTGGGGCAGTAGCGGTTCTGGTTTATCTATGATTACATTTAAGGTTTTGCAACAGTTTTTACTTCCCAGCGTGTTTTTATTCGTATTACTTATCATCGGTTTAATCCTCTTCAGTAAAAGAATAGGAAAGATTTTTGTCATCCTCTCTATATTTTTCTATTATATCTTTTCTATTTCCCCTACTGCCGATCTAATCATTTACCCCCTGGAAGGAAAATACAGACAATGCAGAAGTTATATAGATACGGTTGTGGTTTTGACAGGTGGTGTAAAAAAAGGGAATCTGCCTTTGACCAGCAGATTGAATGAAAGCACCTTGTATAGGGCGGTGGAGGCGTTACGCATATTTGAAAACAATAAGAATGTAAGAATCATCATCTCTGGCAGAAATCCTATGAATGAAAAGGAAAGAGAGGCAGTATTTGTAGAGGAATTCATGAAGAGATTTGGTGTTCCAGAGGAAAATATACTGGTGGATACAAGGTCCAGGAATACCCGTGAAAGTGCCTTTAACCTGAAACTATCTTTAAGAAAAAAACCATTTCTTCTGGTAACCTCTGCTTATCATATGCCCCGTGCTCTATATATATTTAGAAGATATGGCACAAATCCCGTGCCCTGTCCCTGTGACTTTAAGAGAGAAAAGCATTACAACATTTTAGATTTTTTTCCCAATCCCCGAAACTTGAGAAAATGCAACTTAGCGTTTCACGAATACTTTGGCATCCTGTGGTATCATGTGGGATTTTGATGTAGTCATAATTGGGGGCGGACCTGCAGGATGCGTGTTGGCGGAAGAGATAGGAGATGAGGTCTCTACCCTGGTGGTGGAGGAGGACAGAGAGATAGGAAAACCTGTAAGGTGCGCAGGTTTTGTCAGTGAAAGATGTATAAAGGAAGCAGACGCATACGAATCAATACTGAAACAAACCAGTAAAATAGTTATTCATTCACCCAAGAGATCTGTGGTTGTAAATACAAAGGAAAGATTGTTTGTTATAAAGAGAGACAGGTTTGATCAAATTATATTTAAAAGAGCAGTAAAAAAGAAAAAGGTAGAATTTGAATTAAATACAAGAGCCATAGGAAATGATGGAAATACTATTTTTTTAAAGAGTAAAGATGGATTAAAGACTGTAAGAGCAAAAGTTGTTGCAGGTGCGGATGGGGCTTTGAGCAATGTGGCAAGATGGTTTTCCTTCCCGCCTGTAAGCAAAAATTTATATGCATTTCAGCCATATATCCCCTACAATAAAGAAGAGGTGGAGGTCTTCTGGGGGAAAGATATTACTCCTTCATTTTTTTCATGGATTATACCGGAAAATGGTATAGCGAGAATTGGTCTGGCTTCTCAAGAAAATCCATATTTTTATTTTAAAAATTTTTTAAACCGATTTACGGATGAAAGGTTAAAGATTACAGGAGGAGTTATCCCTATTGGGGCAAGAAAGAAAACGGTGAAGGGAAATGTAATACTCATAGGCGATGCAGCAGGGCAGGTGAAACCCACCTCGGGAGGAGGACTGTATACCGGCATCGTTTGTGCGAAGGAAGCAGCCAATGCAATTAAAGAGGCAATATTTTCTGAAGACATAAAAAGACTTTCAAATTATGAAAGAAACTGGAGAAAAAAGATAGGAAGAGAACTTTATTTCGGAATGCTTGTTCATAAGATGAGATGCAGGATTTCAGATGAAGGAAGAGATAGATTTGTATCTTTTGTTTCTCGTTACAAAAGATTGGTAGAAGACAATGCAGATATAGATTATTTGAGTAAGATAGCAAAGAAGATATGGAGATACCCTGCTGCCTGGCGTGAAATATTGCACATCATTCCTCCCTACAGGTTTATTCCTTTAATGATTCGCTCTATATTCAGGTGATATGCAGATAAAAATACTCGGCGCAGAATCATTGGGTGTCAGGTAAGTTTACAATTTCATCTCTTAGTGAATTCGATATTTCTTACCTTATGGGGATCAATTTTCTCAATGAATTTTAATTCTCTTTCCGTAGGTAGTTTTGTTACTTTCAGATTTTCTGGAATTATTAAATCGAATCCCGTATTCTCTATTACCTCTTTTAATTCTACACCGGGATGAATAGATTCTATCCTCATTTTCTTTGTTTCTTCATCAAAATTCAAAACGCACAGATTTGTTATCACCTTTTTTGGTCCACCGTCTAATCCCTTTATTTTTCTCTCTTGTCCTCCCTTTAAATATCCCTGTCCTGTGATAAAATCCAATTTTTCTACAAAAACCCTTCTGTTGTGGTTTGGTATCCATATGATTGTGGGAATAATCGCACAGAGATGGGCAGTTGCTGCTCCACCGGGAAGTCTTACCTTTGGTTTTTTGTAGTCTCCAATAACGCTTAAATTCGTGTTTCCATACCTGTCTATCTGGGCAGCTCCTAAGAATATCAGGTCTATCTTTTTTCTTTGAGCAAGATCAAAAACATCAGATAGTGGGATATAGGCTACAGCTCTTTCTTCCAGCTTTGGACCTGCTGTTGAAAATGGAACAAAGTCCGGCTCGGGGTCTATCGTATCTGCTGTATTGAAATATACCATATTCGGAGCATGAAAATTTTTTGCCAACAGGCAAGCGATCATGGGCATCGGTGAATAAAGTCCCTGCAAGACCATATCTCCATCTGCTATCTCCCTTGCCATGCATGTTATCATCAACTCTGCAATACTTACCATCATTCTTCCTTTTCAAAACAGTATTTATCTAAGTATTCCTTAAATCCTTCCTCCGTTTTTGTAGCTTGCGCATAGAGTTTTATGTGCTCGTCATCACTATCATAAAAAACATCACAGGATGTAGGCCATGCTCCCTCAGGCTTATGCACCAGAGCAGTTACATAGATATACGGTATCGTTGTCAGGTAAGGATTCTTCCTTATCTCTTCTGAAGACAAAATTTCTTCCACTGTTACTATTGTTCTTTCTGCTGCCTGTGCCATAAGCACATCTTCAAACGGGGGACCAACTGTTATAATGTTTCCATACCTGTCTGCACCATGAGCATGAATAAGAGCAACATCAGGTTTTATTGCTTTTACCGCAACCAGGTGCTGTCCCGTAAAAGGGCAGTTTATCTCTTTCATATTTTTGTTTACCTTCAAAACATCGGATTCAAACATTCCTCCAATAGGCAGGAAAGGAATACCCATTTTCGCAGCTCTTAAGGCAGAGATAATGGAATAACAGGCGTGTTCATCTACTTCAACTTCTCTCTTTTCGATTTTCCTTCTAAAGTTCATAGCCAGACCAAATTCTTCCAGAGATACCATAGCAAATGAAACCTTTCTTACACAATTTGCCCCTATCAGCATGTCAAAATCCATGCCCTTTTCTCTGCCTACGATGTGAAGATCTCTCTTGTTTTGTCTTATAACTTCTCTTATCAAAGCCATAGGCGAGCGATTCCTTCCACAGCCGCCAATAGCAACTGTGTCTCCATTCTGAACAAACCGACCTATTGCTTCCTTCAGATCCATAAGTTTTCCTTGCATGTCTTTTATTTACTCCATTAAAAGTAGATTGAACAGTGATTTGAAATTTTCCAATTTTTCAATGTTCCACAATATATTTAACACCTCATCTATTCTGTTTTTATCTATCATGTTTTTCACATTGCTTCTGAATTTTTCTTCAACTTCAGAATCTGTCATGGGATTTTTGGCATGTCCTTTTGGATAACACACCTCTTCTGAAAACACTTTTCCATCTTTTGTTCTTACGATAATTCTATTGGGTATGCCATCGGGGTAAAGTCTGGATAAATCCTTGCAGCTGTTCAATTTGACATTATTCTTTAGAAAATTCATTGTTTTTTTATCATTCAATCTCTCTTTACTGAAAGACTCCTTTGTAACCTTTCCATCTAAAAGTGCAGTTAAAGTGATATAAGGCAAAGAGTGATCCGCCGTTTCTCTGGTTTTAGGCTGCCATTTCTCCGGGTCTTTGGCCAGTATCTCGTAGGATACATCAAATGTATCAATGGTGAGTTCTTCTATCTTTTCTACGTTCAGATTTTCCTTCAGGTTGATGGCTGCTTCCACTGCACTCTGAGCATGATACTCAACAGGCCAGAATTTGATATGTGTATCCATTATCCTTTCCGGAGGTCTCTTTTCTGAAATGGTTTTCAATCCTTCCATATGGATAGAATCTTTTAATAATAATTTGTTAAAACCCATTTCACCTTCAAATGGTCTGTTAGGTCCGGTAAAACCCTTTTCTGCCAGTAGAGAGGAAAATATTGCATTTTTAGAAGCATTTGCAGCGGCAGCTCCTTTCCACATGGAGAGTTCTCCTGCTCTGGTTTGTCTCATTGCTGCATGCGGCACAATCGTTAGAGCGATGGCGTTTTTTGTGTTTTGAACATTCATATTCAGAAGTTTTGATGCTCCTAAAACCACACCAATTGCTATGAAGTTTACATGGTCCCAGCCATTTTTCCTTAAAGATCCACTATCGCAGAGAGAAACTGCTGCCTCATATGCTGTGGCAATGGATGTAACCAGATCCTTCCCATTATTTTTATTATATTCGGCAAGGGCTAAAAGAGGCATTATGACATCCGATGGATGAATGGGTTCCAATGATAGGTAGGTGTCGCTGAAATCGAGGTATCTTACATGAAGACCATTTATGAAGGCAGCAAGTCCTGGTGTGGTTTTAACAGGCGTGCCAATGACCGTTGCCCCGTTGGACAGTCTAAAGTCGTATCCCATCTTCCTTGCAATTTCTGGTGTCTGCTCGGAATATGCGGCAACAGCCACCCCTACGGAATCTATTATACGCCTCTTTACTTCATGTATGACCTTCGAAGAGATTTTCTCAAAACTTACATTTTTTGCATAATCCGCAAACAAACTGGAAAACCTGTCCATATAGAACTCCCTTATTTAAAGATGATATAAGGGACATATACCCTACCATCCATCAGGCGGCGTGCTGTTCTTCCCATAGAAACACTCCTTACACTTATCTCTTTATTAAATTCTATTTCTGTTTTTACATCCATAATGCCAGAGGGGTGAAGAATGTTCAGTTTATCTCCATTTTTTCTGGCAACTTCATATACGACTGTTCCCGGGATTTTAGATGCCGCTCCTATGCATACCGCAGCTGTTGCGGCATAACTTTCATGCACTCTGCCCATAGAGAGCATAAAAGAGATAATATCAGCATTTTCATCCTTTGAAGACTGAACCAGTGCTATTTTGGGAATGGCTGCTGACCTTGAAGATGCCTCTTCTAAGTTCTCTGCAAATCCTAAAACACAGGCCACATAATCCCTTATTTCATTCAATCTATCAACTGAGCTTCTCTTATCCCATGTTCTTAAATCTATTTCCACATCCTCTGCCCTTACAAAAACCATAGGATTTGATACATCCAGGATGGATGCCTCAATTGCTTTTTCACCTATATTTAATGTTTCTTTTCTCTTCCCGGTGGGAAATAGTTTCCCCGTTTTTGCCCCTGCAGGTTCAATGTATTTTATATCTATTCTTGCGCCACTTTTTTTAACGCCGGCAATAGAATAGTTTCCCTGGCTAACGGACTTTCCATTCTTTACAGGGACAGTAATTTCAAACCTCTTTCCCGTGTTAATGTTTAATACCTTTATGCTTGTCTTTGGTTCTTCTGCCTTTATCAAACCCTCATCTATGGCAAATGGTCCTACAGCAGAAAGCAGATTCCCGCACATTCCCTTATAATCAACAATGGGTTTATCTATTCCTACCTGTGCAAAGAGATAATTTATATATTCATCCTTTTTTGAAATTACCACCACTTTACTGGTATGTGAAGTTGCACCACCCAAACCGTCTATCTCTCTTTTATCCGGACTTCCTAAGGCAGCTAAAAATACATCATCCCAGAATTTTCTTTCTGGAAGGTCCTTTTCATGAAAAAATAGTCCCCTGCTGGTGCCACCACGGTATACAACAGCAGGTATGCCGAAAAGATCATACATATTTTTTTAAATACTCATTGTAACCTATGAGTTTATAAAGCTCATCTCTGGTATACATCAAAGGAACAGAATCCTTCTGGCTGCCTGTTTCCTTTATCTCTTTTAATACATGAAATGTGGCTTTCATAGCCATTCTCAATGTGGTAACGGGAAATATTACCATCCTGTATCCCATCTGTTCAAACTCTTTAGCGGAGATATACGGACTTTTTCCGAATTCTGTCATGTTTGCAAGTAAAGCGCCATTTACTTCCTTAGAATAGATTTCAAATTCTTCTCTCGATTCCAATGCTTCTGGAAATATCATGTCTGCTCCTGCTCCTAAATATGCCTGTCCTCTTTCTACAGCCTCTTTAAATCCCAGAGGAGTTCTCGCATCTGTTCTTGCTATTATTAAGAAATTTTTGTCCTTTCTTGCTTCCACAGCTGCTTTTATCTTGTCTATCATCTCCTCTTTGGTGATAACCTCTTTTCCTTGAAGATGACCACATCTTTTAGGAGATACCTGATCTTCTATATGAATGCCGCATACGCCTGTAGACTCAAATTCTTTCACCGTTCTTTCAACATTGAGCACTCCTCCATAACCTGTATCTGCATCAGAGATGACAGGAAGATTAACGGCTTTTACTATCCTGGATGCACATTCCACCATCTCTGTTAATGTCAGCAGCCCGTGGTCCGGCAGTCCATACTGTGCCACGCATACTCCTCCCCCCGTCATATACACTGCATCGAATCCCAAATTTTCTACCATTTTAGCAGATATGGCATCGTAAGCGCCGGGAACAACGAGGATATTATCTTTTTTCAAAAGCTCTCTTAACCTTTTTCTTCTCTCTAACATTCAATCATCTTCTGGCCATTTCTTTCAATCTTTTGATCCTTTCCTCTATTGGAGGATGGGTGCTGAAAAGATTCATCAATGTTTTGCCTTTCAGAGGGTTTACAATAAACATATGTGCAGTGGAGGGTTGAGCATTTAATGGAACAGATTTTGAATAGGCATCCAGTTTTTCCAGTGCATTTGCTAAATACAATGGATTTCCTGAGAATTTTGCTCCTGCTTTGTCTGCTTCATATTCCCTTGTTCTTGAAATAGCCAGTTGAATAAGCATAGCAGCGATGGGAGCCAGGATAGCTACAGCGATAAGGCCGATTATGCCTCCTCCTTCTTCATCCTCGCTTCTACCAAAGCCACCGAATATTGCCGCCCATCGGGCCATGCTGGCAACAATCATTACAGCACCGGCAACTGTAGCGGCAACAGAGCCGATGAGTATATCTCTGTGTTTAACGTGACCCAACTCGTGCCCTAAAACACCCATCAATTCTTCTTTGTTTAAAAGATTCAATGCTCCTTCTGTTACTGCAACTGCAGCGTGATGAGGACCTCTCCCTGTTGCAAATGCATTGGGGGAAGAAGAGGGTATAATATAAAGCTTAGGCATAGGCAATTTTGCTCTTTCTGCCAGTTTTCTTACTATCTCATGCAGTAGAGGTGATTGTTCCTTGTTTGTTTCTCTTGCCCTATACATACTTAGAGCAATCTTATCCGAGAAATAATAGCTGCTGAAATTCATAATAAGAGCAAACACAAAGGCAATGATAATACCTGTTTTTCCACCCAGAAGTTCACCGATCAACAACAGCAAAATGGTAAGCAAACCCAGAAAAAATGCTGTTTTTACTGTATTCATTCACTCCCTCCTATCAATTAACAACTTCATCAAAGGTAAATTAAATTATAATCAGTGTTCTTTCTTTTTCAACTTTAAAATCAGTGTATTTTATGCTAAATTTCGTATATGTATGTAGAACTTGTTTCTTTCACGCCCGAACCTGAAAAACTATGTGCTTTAGCAGCTCGTATCTGCTACACAAACAAAAACTGGCAGACATTGAAACAATCCATTACAGAAAAGGAAATACATAATCTGTTAGAAAGAATAATTTCCTCCGGACACCTGTCTGTCATTGAACACGCTTCTTTTTCCTTTTATATCGAAGGTATATCCCGTGTCTGCAGCCACCAGTTAGTAAGACATCGCCTTGCTTCATTTTCTCAACAAAGCCACAGATATTCAAAACCAGAAAGATTTATTATACCCCCGCCGTTAAAAAACGAAAAAACATGTCTTGAAATCTTAGATAAGGCACAGAAAACATATAACCTGCTGCTAAAAAAAGGCGTAAAGAAAGAAGATGCAAGGTTTATTCTGCCTCAAGCTGCATCTACCCGCATTTTCCTCACCATGAACGCCAGGGAACTCCTGCACTTCTTTCGTTTAAGGTGCTGCTACCGCGCCCAATGGGAAATCAGAAATGTAGCCATGGAAATGCTGAAGCAGGTAAAAAGGGTAGCACCATTTATCTTTAAATCAGCCGGGCCCCCATGCCTTACAGGTCCATGTCCAGAAAAAGAACCCTGCGGAATAGATATAACAGAGATTAGAAATCTCTTCAAAGATCTATGATAGGGAAATTATTTGTCATTGCCACACCGATAGGAAATATGAAGGATATAACCCTGCGTGCGATTGATACTTTAAAAGATGTAGATGTCATCTTTGCAGAAAGACCCAGACATTCACTAAAATTATTTCACCACTATGGAATAAAGAAACCCCTTTATCCATACAACGATAAAAACTGGCAGAGGCAGATAGAAACTGCCTTAAAATTGGTGAAAGACGGAAAAAATATTGCTCTAATCTCAGATGCCGGAACTCCCGCTATTCAAGACCCGGGCTACCGTATGGTTAATTACTTCCGCCAGAAAAATATAGGTGTTGTTCCCGTACCCGGCCCATGTGCTTTTGTATGTGCCCTGCAAGCCTCCGGCCTTCCCACCGACAGATTCGTATTCTTGGGTTTCCTTCCTCGCTCTTCAGAAAAAAAGAAAAAAATATTAAAAACATACGGCTCTTTAAGTGCTACCTTAATCATCTATGAATCACCGTTGAGGGTGAAAAAAACATTAAACGATATAAAGGATTCGTTGGGAGAAAGAGAAGTGGTGATAGTCAGAGAACTGACAAAGGTTCACGAGGAATTTTTATTCGGCACACCTTCACAACTCATCCCAAAGTTAGAAAAGATAAAAGGGGAATGCGTAATTCTGGTAAAAAAAAGTGATTAAAAATATCATAAAGGGTGCAAAAACAATCGGTTTCTATACCATTCTAAGTAGAATAACGGGCTTTTTCAGAGACATTGTTATCGCCCATTTTTTTGGTGCTTCACCTCTAACCGACATATTTTTTGTCTCCTTTCGCATACCCAATACCTTCCGTGCATTCCTGGGTGAGGGAGCGATGAATGCCGCAGTAGTGCCTGTTTTATCCGAGCATAAAGAAGATGCAGAGGCAACAGGCAACCTTGTAGTAGTATTTTTCTCTATTTTTCTTGCCTTGACGGCAATAGGTATGCTCTTTCCTCAAATCTTCGCTTACATATTTGCTCCCGGTTTGTTAAAATATCCTCTACTCATAAAACTTATCCGCATAAATTTTCCATATATACTTCTTATCGGTTTGGCCATCCTTTTCTCCGGTATGATGAATACATACAAACATTTCGGTATTCCTGCTTTTTCCCCTGTGCTTTTAAATGTAAGTCTTATCGCCTGCACTTATATTTTCTACAACTTCTTTCACATCCATATCTACGCATTATGCGCAGGCGTGCTGATAGGTGGACTGCTCCAGATGCTGTTTTGCATGGGAGGTGTATTTTACCTGCGTATCCCGGTGAAACTGTCCCTGTCTCTTAAACCTTCCACAAAAAAGATCTTTACATTATTGCTGCCCGCCTTAGGATCTATGACTGCTATTCAACTCTATTCTATATTCAGCACACTTATTGCCAGCCTTCTCGAAAAAGGTAGCATCTCTTATATCTGGTATGCCGACCGTCTATTTCAGCTACCATTTGCCGTCCTTTCCATAAGCCTTTCTCAAGCTGCATTACCCTATCTTTCAGATATGAAAAAAAAGGAGATAAACACCCACCTTTCTCGCCTGTTCCGCCTTATCACATTCATTGTTCCTCCCATCAGTGTTTTTCTTATAATATGGGGAGAGGATGTGGTAAGGATTGTATTCGTAAGAGGGGCGTTTACACCTTCCGATGCCCATAAGACTTACCTTGCCTTAGCTATGTTCATGATTGGTCTTTTGCCCTATTCCTATGTAAAACTCTTCTCATCAACCTTCTATTCATTCAAAGATACAAAAACACCGATGAAGACAGCGGTTAAGACGGCAATCTTTTCCATCATCATGGCTTTCTTACTGGGTTTTACACTGGGCTTCTGGGGATTGGCGCTGGCTTTCTCCTTGGGCGGTATAATGAATGCATTTCTACTATCACATCAGTTAAAAAAGAAAGTGGGAAAATTTGCAGGAAGGAAAGAACTGGGTCTTATCTGTGGCTCATTTGCCCTCTCTTTCCTATGTGCCTCTCTTGTCTGCTTTATTCTGTCTTTTCTCAACATCTCCTTCATTTTAAAAATAATCCTGGAATTCTCTCTATTCTTTTCTCTGGTCTTTATATTTATAGCGGTTTTTAAACTGCAAAGAGTGCATCTGTAAACTGACGGGCATCAAATCCCCTTATATCCTCCAATTCCTGACCAATACCGATATATTTTACAGGAATATGAAGCTGTGATGCTATGGCCACGATGATACCCCCTTTTGATGTCCCATCCATCTTGGTAAGAACAATACCCGTTATCCCCAGCGCATTGTTGAATTCCCTTGCCTGTGAAATGGCATTCTGCCCGGTGGTTGCATCCAGAATGAGCAAGATCTCCTGAGGTGCGGAGGGAATAACCTTTTTAATTACCCTTTTCATCTTTTTCATCTCTTCCATGAGATTCTTTCTGGTATGCATTCTGCCCGCTGTATCCAATATGACCACATCAACATTCCTCGCATTAGCAGAACTCACCGCATCATAGGCTACGGCTGAAGGGTCACTGCCTTCTTTCTGTTTTATTACAGGAACATTTATCCTTTTAGCCCACTCTTCAAGTTGCTCTATAGCTGCCGCTCGAAATGTATCACATGCTCCCAGGAGCACACTTTTACCTCTTTCTGTAAACAAAGAAGACAACTTGGCAATGGTAGTGGTCTTTCCTCCCCCATTTGTCCCTACCATCATAATTACAAACGGTTTTTCTCTCAATGCCAGGGGACTTTCTACCGTCTTCAAAATACTGTATGTCTTCTCTCTTAAGAACAACTCTGCATCTTTGGTTGTCTTTATGCTTTTGTTTTTAGAAAGCTCCTCTATCATCTCTTCTACTACATTTACACCGAAGTCTGCTTCAATCATAAGTTCTTCTATTTTCTCTATATATTCCTGATCTATCCTCTTCTCTTCTTCACCGAGTTTATGGACTTCTTCTGTAAACTGTCTTCTGGTCTTAGTCAAGCTTTCTGCCAACCTTTTGAAAAATGTCATCTCATTCCTCTTTCTACATTACCAGTTTTCATAGATATAACTTCTGTTGAGAGGAACAGTTCCCCTCAAACTGTTTGAAAAAACTATCTGATACACATTCAATTTCCCAACCTTAAAACTAACAGAAGCGGCATTAAGATAAAGCCTCCACATGTTTATGAATCTTTCATCAAACATCGTTTTAATCTTATCAATGTTGGATTCAAAACGTTTAATCCATTCATCCAATGTCTTTGCATAATTGGGGCGTAGATTCTCCACATCAATGATATAGAATCCCTCAACAGCCATATCCCTTAAGATATCAGATAAAACAGGTATATATCCACCGGGGAATATATACTTTCTGGTCCAGGAATCCGTTGGTTCATACACATTGCGCGCTATGGTATGTAAAACACCGATAGCCTTATCCTCTAAAATTTCCCTTGCCTTTTTAAAAAATAAGCGAGAATACCTTTTCCCCACATGTTCAAACATTCCTATTGAAACAAACTTGTTAAACTTCCCCTTTACATCTCTATAATCTTTCAAAAGCACATCAGCTTTACCCTCAAGACACTCTTCTTTGATGCGCTTTTTCGCATATTCATACTGATTTTCAGAAATATTAACTCCTGTAGCCTTTACATTGAATCTCTTTGCCGCATATATTATCATACCTCCCCATCCACAACCTACATCAATGAGCCTGTCACCATCTTTCAAATCCAGCTTTCTGCATATCAGTTCATACTTGTTTTCCTGAGCTTTTTCCAGCGTATCATTTTCATTCTTAAAATAAGCACAGGAATAAGTCATACCTTCATCCAGCATAAGCCTGTAAAAATCGTTGCCCAGATCATAATGATGGGATATATTCTTTTTTGCCCTTTTTACTGTATTCAAGGTTTTTATATAGTTGAAGAGTATTTTCATCTTTGTTTTGTTTGAAACTTTAAATTTTCGCGCATCTTCTTCATACTTTATACCTATAAGCTTTTGTAGGTCACCTTCTACAACAATGTTACCGTCCATGTAATTTTCGCCAAAGCCCAGCGAAAGACTATTCATAATATCCCTTATAACATTCGGCGATTTTATATGTATACGGATTTGAGGCCTGTCCCTGCCAAAGTTTACCCGTTCACCATCCCAGTATATCACCTCGCACGGCATCCTATCAGAAACACTGTTTAAAAATTCGTTCACTATGGTTTTCATAGTTCACCCCCAGGAAAATTTTATAACTTTAATTTCCGGTGTGCAATAAGTATAATACAAATTGGATGAAGGCAATAATTGAACTTGTAAAAGGCAAAAATATTTCATACACACCTGTCTGGTTTATGCGTCAGGCGGGCAGATACCTCAGCTCCTACAGAAGAATAAGAAAAAGGTATACATTTCTGGAGATGTGTGAAACACCTGAGCTGGCAGCAGAAATTACATTGCAACCTGTAAGAAAACTGAATGTAGATGCCGCCATAATATTTTCTGACATTCTGCTTCCCCTACGAGCAATGGGACTGAAGGTCTACTTTACTGAAAAAGGACCATTTGTCTTTGGAGATGAAATTCACAGCATAGATATGGAAAAGATGTTATTTACAGGCAAAATCATGCGCATACTGAAGAAGGAGCTAACCGATAAAACCCTCATCGGATTCTGTGGTGCACCGTTTACCCTGATGTCCTACATTATAGGTAAGGGAAGGCCTGACGAAAATCGTACAAAGTATCTGATGTACAACAGGAAGGAAGATTTCAAAAACAGATTAAATACAATTACAGATTCAATGATAGAGTATCTAAAATTGCAGATGGAAAGCGGTGCAGATATGCTGCAGATATTTGACACCCAGGCCGGTATACTTTCGCCCTGCGATTGGAAGGAATTTGCCCTTCCATTTGTAAAAAAACTCATCACTCCTTTTAAAGGAAAAACACCCACCTCCTACTATGTAAATGGAATGAGCGGAATACTAAACATAGTGGAAGAAACAGGAGCAGATATCTTAAGCATAGATTGGAGAATTGATATCAAAAACTGTAAAAATTCAAACAAAACTGTTCAGGGAAATTTAGACCCATCGGCACTTTTAGCAGAAAAAACAATCATAGAAGAAAAGGCAACATACATTATGAAGATGATGGAAGGCAAAAGACACATCTTTAATTCAGGAGGCGGCATTCTTCCTCAAACCGACGAGGATAAGGTAAAATTCTTGGTGGATGTGGTACATGAATGGAAAAAAGAGCTATAGTTCTACTTTCCTCAGGCAGTCCTAAGAATAAAAAAGAGATAAGGAAATTTCTGTTCAATCTGTTTTTTGACAGACATATCACTCCTCTTCCTTTAATGTTGAGACTTCCTGTCGCTATTTTTTTATCTTCAATGAGACTTCCAGAAGCCAGAAAACACTATGCACTCATCAAAGGTTCTCCTCTGATAGAGAATGTAAAGAAACAGGCAGATTTATTAAGACAGAGAATAAAGGATGATGTATTCATATGTATGAGATACAGCAGACCCAGGGCAAAAGAGGTGGTAAAAGAGATAAAAGAGAAGGACATAAGAAATGTAGTTCTGTTTCCATTGTATCCACATTATTCCAAAACCACGGTCGGTTCATCGGTAGATGATTTCCTGTATCAGATAAAAAAACAAAATCTCAATACAAATATAAGGGTTATTTCACACTGGCATAAGGAAAAAAGGTTTATCAACATCGTCAAAAACCTCATCTATGAAGAATGGGGGAAAATGCCGGATGATTTAAAAGCCCATTCTATTATCATTTTTTCCGCTCATAGTTTGCCTCAAAAGATAGTAAGAAATGGAGACCCTTACCTTGGGGAGTTAAAAGACTGCATAAACCGGATAATGAAGGATACAGCATTAGACTATACACTCTCTTTCCAATCTAAGGCTACCCCTGTAAAATGGCTTGAACCATCCACTGAAAAGGTTATAAAACAATCTATAAAGAAGGGGAAAAAGGCAATAATAATTGTTCCCATCAGTTTTGTTTCAGAACATATAGAAACATTGTTTGAAATAGATATAACGTATAGAGATTTAGCCCGCAGGGAGGGTGCAAGGTATTTTTCCCGCATCAAAACGGACTACATTTGTCCGGAATTTATAGATTTTATGAAGGAGATGATAAATGATTAAAGCGGCGATTTTAGGAGGAGGACTTTCTGGATTATCTCTGGCTTTCGTTCTTAAAAAAGGTTTAAAGCAAAGGGGAATAGATGCAGAGATAAAACTATTTGAAAAAGAGAAAACATTGGGAGGAACAATCGGCACAAAAAAGATAGATGGGTTCATCATTGAAAAGAGTGCCAACGGTTTCTTAGACAACAAACCATACACCGTAAAGCTGTGTGAAGATCTGAACATCCAAACCATCAAAAGCAATGAAAAGGCAAAGAAGAGGTACATATACAGCAAGGGGAAACTCCATCTTCTCCCCGAAAAACAATTTTTAATACTGCTTAAGGGTCTCATGTCACCGTTGGGAAGGCTGAGGTTTTTAGCGGAACCATTGATAAAGCAAAGAATAGAAGATGAAACGGTAGCAGAATTTGTAATAAGAAGACTGGGCAAAGAGACACTGATAAAACTCATAGGT
>JAGGSF010000106.1 GCA_021159235.1 Deltaproteobacteria bacterium
GTTTTCCGTTAATGACTTGAGCATGCTTCATATTTTCACATTTTTCTTTACTAAAAGAATATCAACATTTTTTTATTTTTCAAACAATTAAGAGATAGAAAAATTTTTTTATTCGTGGTATATATGAGGGATATGTATTAAGGGGGTGAAACAAAAGTGAAAAAAAGAATATGCCTTTGTATCTTTGTTTTTATTCTGTTTTTCTTCCGCACGGCAGAAGCATTTACACTGGATGATGCTATAAGATGGGCTTTAAAAAACCACCATGCTATAAAAAAAGAAGAAGAGCTTATAAAAAGCTGGCAGGCACAGAAAAATGCCTGCAAGAAGGAGTTTTTCCCTGCCCTCTCCTTACATTACTCCTACACCAGACTTGGCAAGCAGCCTTATAACAAGAAGCCTTCTAGAACAAATACTGGAGACAGAGATGTATACAGTATGGATGCAACATTAAGGGGGCCACTGTTTACTGGTTTTTATCTACTTTCTCGATACAGATGGGCAGGAGTAAATGTAGAAAAGCAGGGAACCGTTAAAGAACTTGCCCGGCTGAATGTGGAAACAAAAGTAAAGATAGCCTATTTTAACGTGCTCTATCAAAAGAGAATTTTAGAGACAAAGGAAGAAGCGGTAAAACAACTCAAAGCACACCTGGAGGATGCAGAAAAGTTCTATGAAAATGGCTTGATTCCGTTAAATGATCTTTTAAAATCTCAGGTTTCATATGCCAACGCACTGGAGGAAAGGAGAAGAGCAGAGAGTGCATATATTGTCGCTAAGGCAGAATTAGAAAGACTTATGGGAAAGAAACCTGCCGGAGAAATAACGGACATATCCGGTTATAAGACATTTTCTTTACCTCAAAGGTTGCTCATTCAATGGGGGGAACAGAAAAGACCGGAACTTAAAGCATTAAAGCTCTCCGTAAAGGAAAGCAAATATTTGGTGAAGATGAAAAAAAGTGATTATTATCCCCATGTAGAATATTTTACCAAATATGAAAGAAGTGGATACAATCCAACAGCTTCTAAAAACAGATACAGGTATAATTCTATCTGGAGTGGAGGAATAAATATATCCTGGGATGTTTTTGAATGGGGAAAAACAAGAGATGAGGTTCAATCTGAAAAGGCGAAAAGCCTTTCTCTACAAGAGGCATATTTAGACATGCGGGACGAGGTAAAAGTGGAGATAAAAAGGGCTTACGAAGATGTAATGGTTAGCTTAGGGAATATTGAACTGGCAAAGGTAGCCTTAAAGCAGGCAAAAGAAAACTACAGAATCACAGACTTAAGATACAAAGAGCAGGTTACTACATCAACAGAGGTATTGGATGCCCGCACCCTCCTGTCTCAATCCGAAGCGAACTACTATGGTGCCCTATACGGTTATTTTGATGCTCTGGCTCGTTTGGAGAGAACAGTAGGGAAGAGAGATATCGTAAATAAATGCATCGTATGGTAGGAAAAACAAAGATATTGCTGACTGTTGTCAGTATATTGGTTGTGATTTTCATCCCTTTCATTTACCACCGGCTTCACTATCGGGCTACACATTACGTAATAAAAGATGCTTCTGTAAGCGCGGATATGGTAAATGTGGGACCTCAATCTGTTTCTGGTTGTATCAAGAAGCTGTATGCAGCTGAAACAGACAGTGTGAAAAAGGGTATGCTTTTGGCAATTATTGAGGATACGAATTACAAGAATGAAATGGATCTGCGAAGGATACAGGTGGATATTGCTCAAACAAATTATGAAAAGATAAAAAACTTGTGTGAAAGGATAGAAAAAATGGTTAATGCTGATAATTTAAGAGCTTCTTATTACGATACATTTTCCTCACAAATAAAAGGAGATAAATTAAAGGAAGCTCTCCTGCAACTTGATGCTGCAATTTCCCATTTCAAAGAGGTTGAGAAAGATTATGGAAGATATCTCAAATTGTTTAAAAGACATGTTGTTTCACAGAAACAGTTTAATATTGTCCTTCACAACTATAATGCAGCAAAAGCAGAACTGGATGTAAAAAAGAAAAATTTAATCGATGACCTGCTCTATAGTAGAGAAAGATCGCTGAAAGAATTGGAAGAGGCAAAGAAGAGATGGGAGTTAGCTCAATATAGATTTGCTCAAACCCGGATTACATCTCCATTAAACGGTATAGTAGCAAAGAAATTTCTGAATGAAGGGGATTTTGTTTCCCCGGGAACGGCCATTTATGCAATTTATGACCCAGACAATATATTCGTTGTAGCCGACTTAAAACCAGTAAAATTGAAATACATAAAACTCAATGAAATGGTAGAGATAAAAGCATGTGGTTATAAGCACAAATTTAATGGCAGGATAGTAAAGATAGGTTCGGGGGTTGGAAATTCTGCGCAGAAAATGTCGATAAAAATAAGAATATTGAATGATGATAAACATTTGTTGAAACCAGGGATGCCTGCAGTTGTAATCATAAGGAAGCATTAAGTGATAGTAATTGTTGTTATCTTTTTCTTTGTATTTTCTGCTGTTTCATATTGCGGTGAGCTTGATGGTCCTTTTTCTACGACGGTAAATTATCCGCCTCAAATGATGTTTTTATCCTTTTCTCCCGATACAGTAAGTGTAGTGGAGAAAGGGGAGATGAAGTATTCTTTAAATGTTGAATACTCAAATGTATTCCAATACCAGGAAAAATCAGAAAACAGTATAATCTGCGATTTAGAGATGATGAATGTAACCGGTATATTCACCTACGGCATTTTAGAGAATCTGCAGTGGGACATACATCTACCGATTATATTTGTCGGCGGCGGTTTTTTAGATACTCCCATAGATTCTTTCCACAAAACATTCAATCTTCCCAGAGGAGAAAGAAGGCATGCCTCTAAAAATAAGGTGCGATACCAGCTTAAAGTTGATGGAGAGGATGTCTTTGATGTTCACAATACGGATGTTCTGCAAGGCAATATTTCCTCCTTTATAAAATGGAAAACTGGGGAAAATTGGGCTTTGAGGGGAGGAATAAAATTGCCTACAGCGGCAAAGAGCAAAGGCTTCGGTAGCAGGAAAGTGGATGTTGGTTTGGATTTTATCTTTGAAAAAAAGATATTTCCATCTGTTAACATACATACTAACCTAAACTATACATATATAGGAGAACCTTCTTTTGTTCACACAAGGCATTACCGTTTCGGCGGTTCTTTCGGTGTAAATGCTTTACTCACAAAAAACACCCATATTATAACCCAGTACAGCTTCTTGCAGAGCCCGTTTAGAACAGGCTTGCGCAAACTGGACAAAGTATCTCACCAGATTACAGGTGGTGTGAGATACAAAAAATGGGGGAGGTGTATGGATATATTTATCACAGAAGACATTGCTCCATATGCTACCACACCAGACATTACCATTGGGACCACTCTTATCTTTTAGTGATGTGCTTGACAATTGAATCTATTAGGTTACAATTCAATCACCGATTCTGTAGGGAGCAAAAATGTATAGGGGAAAAGCAAAAGTATCTTCCTTCTTTGAATCTATAAAATCTTCCTGCCTCAGAAATGCTCAAATCCTGTTCGAAAAGAGAACTGAGCAGGAAAGGAGAAGAGGGGAAAGGGTTACAATTGCAATAAACGCTGCAATAGGAAATGTGTCTTTAAAAACGCACCCTAAGATGCTTGAAAGGTATCTAAATCCTATGGATGAAGAATTAAGGAATGGCGTATGGAAGTATTGCAATACTCAAGGTAGAGAATTGTGCAACAAAGCATTCATAAATGTGGTGCGTTCCTTTCTTAAAGAAGAAAACAATCCTGAAATTTACTCCTTGATAGATGCAGGTGGTTCAAACATTATGAAGATCGTTATGCTGGGAGTATGTGGTGAGCCTGGAACATCGGACCGACCACTCTTAATCGTTGATCCCACTTATACAAATTATAAATCCATAGGAGAAGAGATAGGTAGAAGTGTAATTTCCATTACCAGAGTGCTACAGGAAAATGGAGAATTTACGGATGTACCAGTGGAAATCGTTGAGGAATCGGTTAAAAAATACAAACCGGGAGGCCTTTTGATAATTCCTTACGATAATCCATCCGGACGGTTGATGAGGCAGGAGGTCATAAATGAATATGCAAAGATATGCGTTGAAAACGGAATCTTTCTAATAAGTGATGAGGCATACAGAGGACTCTATTATACAGATGATCCTGCACCAACAATATGGAATGTGACAGACAGGGAGGTGCCGGGTATTGAAGAGGCAAAGATAAGGATAAGTATAGAAACGATGTCAAAGGTTTTTAATGCTTGCGGATTGAGAATGGGTGCCTTGCTTACAGACAACGAATACTTTTACAATAAGGCCGTTGCTGCAAATACAACCTACCTCTGTCCATCGGTTGTTGACCAGCATATCGTTGAAGTCCTGGCCGAAGAAAGTAAAGAGGAAATCCAAAACTGGATTTCACAACAGAGAGAATACTACAGAAGAATTTTAAAGAAGTTGTATGACGACTTCCGTAAAGTTCTACCAGGTATTATCGTTTCTTTGCCTGAAGCTTCCATATATTCTGTTGTAGATGTAAGGAATATTGCAAAAGATGATTTTAGTGCAGAAGACTTTGTCACATTCTGTGCAACTGAAGGAGCGGTGGATATAAATGGAGAAAAAATGACCCTCTTGGTAAGCCCGATGAGTGGTTTTTACAACACAAAAACAGAAGAGAAAGATCCTGGAGCAACGCAGATGAGGATTGCGTGTGTGTTGAAAGAAGAAGAAATGAATCTTGTTCCAACACTGTTTGCGGAGCTTTTCAAACAGTATGAATCTCAAATGTAATATTTGCCTCAGCTTGATTAATGCAGAATTCTGCTATCGTCGCAGTAGATGTTTTGATCTTGCAAAAATATAGAGAGGTGGAGGATGAAGTATATCTATTTTTTTAGCCAGAACGAAACGGACGGAAAAGCAAGTATGCGTGATCTTTTGGGAGGGAAAGGAGCAGGTTTAGCGGAGATGTCACGTTTGGGAATCCGTGTTCCTCCTGGTTTTACCATCACCACGGAGGTCTGCCGCTATTTCCAGCAGAAAAAAAAGTTACCTCCTGGCTTGGAAGAGGAGATAAAAAAATACATGTCAAAGGTGGAAAACATCACGAATATGAGATTTGGAGACGAAAGTAGACCTCTACTTGTTTCTGTACGCTCCGGAGCTGCTGTTTCCATGCCTGGTATGATGGATACTGTATTGAATCTGGGATTGAACGATATCACAGTCAAAGGCCTGGCAAAAAAGACAGGTGACGAGCGCTTCGCTTACGATGCGTATAGGCGATTTATCTCTATGTTTGGAAACATCGTCTTGGGTATTCCGTACAACAAATTTGAAGAACTTTTGGAAAAGCGAAAGGAAGAAGAAAATGTGAAAGAAGACCCGGAATTAAGCGCAAAAGGACTGAAGAGATTATGTGAAGACTACAAAGAGCTGCTGACAGAGGAAGGTTTTGAACTACCGCAGGATCCCTGGAAACAGCTTATAATGGCAATAAAAGCTGTCTTTTCTTCCTGGAATAATCCCAGGGCAATAAAATATAGGGAGATCAACCACATTTCACATGATATGGGTACAGCGGTAACGGTGCAAGCTATGGTATTTGGAAATATGGGTGAAAACTCAGGGACAGGTGTGGCATTTACAAGGAATCCTTCAACGGGAGAAAAACAATTTTTTGGCGAATGCCTGATCAACGCTCAGGGAGAGGATGTAGTTGCAGGCATAAGGACACCAATACCAGTGCAGGCGTTGAAAGAAAGGATACCTCAGGCATACGATGAATTGGTGGCTGTATATCAGAAACTTGAAAATCATTTCAGAGACGCACAGGATTTAGAATTTACTGTTCAAGAAGGCAAACTATACCTCCTGCAAACCAGAACAGCAAAACGCACAGCTTTAGCAGCGGTGAAGATTGCTGTGGATATGGTAGAGGAGGGATTGATTACCAAAGAGGAAGCTGTTATGCGCATTGAACCCGAGCAGATTGATCAGCTACTTCATCCCATGATTGACCCCAATGAAAAGACAGAACCAATAGCCAGGGGATTGCCTGCATCTCCAGGAGCCGCAGTGGGAAGAGTTGTTTTTTCAGCCAAGGATGCAGAGGAATGGACAGGAAAAGGAGAACCCGTTGTCTTGGTAAGGACGGAAACCTCACCCGAAGATGTAGGGGGTATGCATGTTGCAGAGGGCATCTTAACCTCGCGTGGTGGAATGACTTCTCACGCCGCTGTGGTAGGAAGAGGCATGGGAAAATGCTGTGTAGTAGGTTGCAGTGATATTACGGTGTACGAGGATGAAAAGAAATTTGTGGTAAAGGGGAAAGAAGTACGGGAAGGCGACTGGATCACTATAGATGGAACCACGGGTGAAGTTATTCTGGGAAAGGTAAAATTAGTTGAGGCAAAACTTACACCGCAATTCGAAACGCTGCTAAAGTGGGCGGATGAAGTAAGAAAACTGGGAGTAAGAGCCAATGCTGATACACCGGAGGATGCACGGGTAGCAAGGGACTTGGGAGCAGAGGGGATTGGATTGTGCAGAACGGAGCATATGTTCTTCGGCAAAAATAGAATTTCCATTATGCAGGAAATGATTATGGCAGAAACCTTGGAAGAGAGGAGAAAATCGTTAAGCAAACTTCTCCCATTTCAAAAAGAAGATTTTAAGGGTATATTCCGGGTTATGGATGGTTTACCCGTTATCATTCGTTTGCTTGATCCACCGCTGCACGAGTTCCTACCAAAATATGAGATGCTGTTAGAGGAATACACACGCCTCAAGTTTACAAACGGCAGTAAAAAACGATTGAAAGAACTGGAAGACCTGTTGGCTAAGGTAGAAGCATTGCGTGAGTTTAACCCCATGTTGGGCCATAGAGGATGTAGGTTGAGTATAACCTTCCCAGAGATTACAGAGATGCAAACCAGAGCCATAATGGAAGCAGCTGCAGAGGTAATAGAGGAAGGAAAAACCGTACTACCGGAGATTATGATTCCGCTTGTCTCACATGTAAATGAGGTAAAAACAATAAAGGAAGGGATCATAAAGACAGCAGAACAGGTAATGAAAGAAAAGAATGTAGAAATTCCTTATAAAATAGGCACAATGATTGAACTGCCTCGAGCAGTGGTCACGGCTGACAGGATTGCTAAGGAGGTAGAATTTTTCTCGTTCGGCACAAACGACTTGACACAGGCTGTATTTGGTTTTTCCCGTGATGATGCGGTTAAATTCTTAAACGCATACGAAGAAAAGGGGATCCTGCCGCAAGATCCATTTGCATCTATAGATATAGATGGAGTGGGGGAGATGGTAAGAATGGGCAGACAAAAAGGAAAGAGTAGTAATCCACAGCTGGAAATCGGAGTGTGTGGAGAACATGGAGGGGAGCCAAGATCCATTGATTTCTTCAATTCTATAGGGTTGGACTATGTGAGTTGTTCTCCATATCGCGTGCCTGTTGCTCGTCTTTCTGCGGCACAAGCGGAGATAAGAAAAAGATTAAATGTACAGTGAAGCTTACAGCATCTTAAGGAAGGGCAACTTTGACTTTTTTGACATATACCGTGAAGAAACAGGAAAGCGGCATATCTCGTTTAAAGAAAAAGATGTAGAAAACATAGATGTAAGCTTAGATGGAGGGGTAGGTGTAAGGGGGGTAAATGGCAGATCTACCTGTTACATCTATTCTCAATACCACTCACCTGAAGAGGTAAAGAAAATGGCTCTTTCCATCTGTAAGCAAAGCAAAATCAGCCCTTCTAAATTGATGTATTCAGTAAAAAGGGATTCTCCAACCACTTTTTTGCCTCTGGAAGATGTTATAGGTAAGACAAAGAAGGCAATGGATATAGCCTACAAAATCAGCCCTTGTATCACTCAGGTGAAGTGTGATTACAAAGATACGGAAAAACAAGTAGAAATTGTTAAATCTTCTGGAAAGGTATTAAAAGAAAGACTTACCTATGCCACCTTCATCATAGAGGTGATTGCCAGAAAGAATGAGGATATTCAGAGTTATCGCAATGTAATCTCAGCCGGGGATGGCAAAAAACTGTTTGAACAACATGATATTGAAGAGTTGAGTTTAAAGACCGCACAGATGGTATTGAGGCTTCTCTCTGCTCCTCCTGCACCACGAGGACGATTTCCTGTTGTTTTATCATCTCAGGCAGGGGGAACAATGGTACATGAAGCGGTGGGTCACGGATTGGAAGGGGATCTTGTCTATGAACACCTATCTGTATACAGTGGTAAAATAGGAGAAAAGGTAGCCTCCGGTTTGATCACACTTGTTGATGATGCCACATTGCCTTGTGCTCATGGCTCATATTTTTTTGACGATGAAGGAACAGATGCACAAAGGACAACACTTATAGAGAAAGGCATACTAAAAAACTACATAACAGATCTGATGTATGCCAGATTGCTGAATGTAAATCCATCCGGGAATGGAAGAAGACAGTCTTTTCGTTTTCCCCCTATACCTCGTATGTCCAACACATTTATTTTACCGGGGAAGGACGATCCGCAGGATATTATAAAGAGTGTAAACAATGGAATATTGGTAAAGAAGATGGGGGGAGGGCAGGTAAATCCTGTAACAGGAGATTTCGTTTTTGAGGTAAAGGAAGGTTACAGAATAGAGAATGGAAAGGTAGGCGAGCTTGTAAGGGGAGCTACTGTTGCTGGAAATGGTCCTCAAGTGCTGAATGAAATTGACATGGTAGGCAACGATCTGGGAATGGAGATAGGCACCTGCGGTAAAGGTGGACAGCTTGTCCCTGTTTCAGATGGCGAACCCACGCTGAGAATACCATCTCTCCTTATCGGGGGTTCATGAAACATTTTGTTCTGCGTGTTTCATACGATGGAACAAACTATTATGGTTTTCAGATACAAGAAAAGCTACCCACCATTCAGGGGAAGATAGAAGATGTTCTGAAGGATATTACCGGAGAGAGAATAAGGATCAGGTATGCGGGAAGAACAGATAAAGGAGTGCACGCCCTCTGGCAGATAGTTGATTTCTTTACACAGTGGAAAAAAGATGTAAATGAAATTATAGGGGCTATGAATGCTCTCTTACCAAGGGACATAAGAATCTTGAATGGAAGTGAGGTATCTGGCGATTTCCATTCCAGGTTTAGTGCGAAGAAGCGTGAATACACATATGTTGTCTTTCATGGAAGTGTGATGCTCCCCTTCTTCAGGAATTATGTGTATCCGTTTAGTTTTCCTTTGGATCTGAATGTGATGAGGGAAAGCAGTGGCTTCTTTATCGGTGAACATGACTTCAGCGGTATCTGTGATAAAAACGACGAGGAAAACTTCATAACAACAGTGAAAGAAATAGAGATTTTTAATAAGGGTCCTTTTTTCATCTTCCGTATAGTGGCCAACGCCTTCCTGAGAGGAATGGTAAGGTATATAGTGCAGATATTGTTGGATGTGGGAAGATGTAAGTTGAAATTGGAAGATGTAGAGTATATAATCACTTCAAAGGAGAAATGGAAGAAGGTTCCACCCTGTGGGTTGTACCTTTCAAGGGTGTGGTATGATCAGTAAAGATGAGATAAAAAAAGTAGCGAGTTTGAGCAGGATACTGTTAAAAGAAGAAATAGAAGAGTTTACAGAACAGCTGGATACCATATTGGATTATATGAACAAACTGAATGAACTGAATACAGAAGATATCGATCCTGTTTTCCATATTGTAGAATTTGGTAATGTATTTCGTAATGATGAGATAAAAGCATCGTTAGCTCTGGATGAGGCTTTAAAAAATGCCCCACAGAAAGAAGGAGCATTTTTTAAAGTTCCCAGGATAATAAAATAATGCTTTATAGGCTAACCTTAACAGAAATTCTCCAGATGGTAAAAGAGAGAAAAACAAATGCAAAAGAGGTGTTTTTCTCGTTAAAGAAGCGGATTGAAGAGGTGGAAAAATATGTGAATGCCTATATAACGGTATTCGATGAAGAACCGGAAGAAAAGGGTTTGCTCAACGGTATACCTATTGCCATAAAGGACAATATATGCATGAAAGATAAAAGGACAACCTGTGCTTCTCGTATACTTGAGAATTTCATTCCTCCCTATGATGCAACGGTAGTAGAAAGGTTGAAGAAAAGTGGAGCAAGTTTCATCGGTAAAACGAATATGGATGAATTTGCCATGGGTTCATCCTGCGAAACATCCCATTTTGGACCTACAAAGAATCCTTGGAATACAAATTACATTCCAGGGGGTTCAAGTGGCGGTTCTGCCGCTGCTGTTGCAAGTGGCGAAGCGATATGTGCCTTAGGTTCGGACACCGGTGGATCTATCAGACAGCCGGCTGCTTTGTGTGGTGTGGTTGGAATGAAACCTACCTACGGACGTGTATCTCGCTATGGCCTGGTCGCTTTTGCTTCCTCCTTGGACCAGATAGGCCCCATAACCAGGACGGTAGAAGATACAGCACTACTTTTGAATATCATCTGTGGAAAAGATGAAAGAGATTCTACGTCGGCAGACATACCTGTTCCTGATTTCAGAAAGGCATTAAACAGGGATATAAGAGATGTGAAAATCGGCGTTTACGAAAAGGGTCTGGAAGATTGTTCGAAAGCAGTCAAGGAAAATTTTAAAAAAGCGGAAGATGTATTTGCCGGTCTGGGCGCAGAACTTATTCCTGTTGACCTTCCTCACTTAGAGTATGCGGTGGCAGATTACTATATTATCGCACCTGCTGAGGCTTCCTCCAATTTGGCAAGATACGATGGAGTAAGGTACGGCTTTCAACAGTGGAGAGATGATCTCATGGAAATGTATAGAGAAACACGCAGTAGCGGATTCGGCAACGAGGTAAAGAGAAGAATACTGTTGGGAACATATGTGCTTTCTTCCGGTTATTATGATGCCTATTATCTAAAGGCACAAAAGGTGCGCACCTTGATCAAAGAGGATTTTGATAAGGCGTTTGACCGCGTTAAGGCAATTATTTTACCAACTTCTCCCGCTGAAGCTTTCAGATTGGGTGAAAGGATAAACGACCCCTTGAAAATGTATCTCTCCGACATATTCACTATACCAGCGAACCTGGCAGGATTGCCTGCAATCAGTGTTCCTATGGGTTTATCTGAAGATTGCCTGCCAGTGGGTTTACAGATTGTGGGCAGAGCTTTCTGTGAGGATGAAATCATCAGCATTGCACACGCCTTTGAAAGAGAAACATGTTTTTATAAAAAAATCCCTGTTTTTAAGGAGCAAATATGAGTATTTTGTGGGTAAGGGTAAGTCTTGTAAATAAAGAGGAATATATAGGAAGTATCAACATACCAGATAGTGAAGATGATCTTTTAACCATGCTGGAAGAAAGAACCTACTGGGGTTTAAAATTGGATGATGCACACCTTGTGAAGGGAGAAGAGATTATCCCCTTGGATAATGATAAAACATATACAAACGAGATACTCATCATGGCTGACCATATATTGACCGTAAAATTTCTGCATCCGCAGTCCAAACTATACAAGGAATTAAACGCAAAGAAAAAACGGGCGGTGAAAAAGAAGATAAAGAAGAATAATATCCTGAAGTGGAACGTACTCAAAAATGAGTAGAAACAGGTGAGTATCACTGCTATCCTGGTTGTCAAAAATGAGGAAGCACATTTAAGGGAAACGCTGAATGCACTGAGGTGGGTGGATGAAATTGTGGTTGTAGATTCTGGCAGTACGGATAAAACAGTTGATGTGGCAAGAGAATTTACCGACAAGATATATATTAAACCATGGATGGGTTACGGAAAACAAAAGAATTTTGCACTGAGCAAGGCAAAAAGTGAATGGGTTTTGTCTATAGATGGAGATGAAACGGTAACCGAGGAACTGGCAAAGGAAGTGATGGAGGCTGTTAAAAACGATGAGTATGATGGATATTTGATAAATATTCAACTGGTTTTTCTGGGTAAGCCATTGAGATTTGGCGGTGTATATCCCGATTATCATCTGCGTTTGTTTAAAAGGGAGAAGGGAAGCTTTAAAGAGTCGGATGTGCATGAAGGGGTAATTTTAAACGGCAAAAAAGCCAGATTAAATGGTAAAATTCTTCACCACAGTTATGAGAACCTCCATGATTACCTGCAGAAATTCAACACCTACACAACCCTATTTGCAAAACAGAAGGTAAGAGAGGGAAAGAGAACAAATGCCATCTATCCCTTCCTGCGCTTTGGAGGAGAGCTTTTTAAACGCCTATTTTTTAAACTGGCTATTTTAGATGGTTATCCGGGCATGCTTTATGCTTTTCTATCTTCATTCTATTCCTTTATGAAATATGCAAAACTGTATGAAATGGAAAATTGAAGCGACTTTGGGTCTGTTGTTTTTAACTATTTTTTCTTCTCGCTACAACTTCTGGCGAAAAAAGGGAGGTATCCCCATCCTTTTATACCATTGCCTCTCAAGGCAAAAGACAGGCACAGGCATAGACAGGTTTTGCATTGATAAGAGAAACTTTTATCATCATGTGGATTATTTGAAGAGAATGGGATATAAAACAGTGAATGTGGAAAGTTTGGAAGAATGTGAGGGAAAATGTGTGTGTATAACATTTGACGATGGTTACAAGGATAATATGTATGCCTATCCTGTATTGAAGAAATACGGATATACGGCGACATTTTTTGTTGTTACGGATTGGATAGAGAAGGGAAGGAGTCCATGTGGACTGGAGATGATGAGCTGGGAAGATATAGAGTTCTTAAAGAAAAATGGCTTTGAGATTGGTTCTCACTCTCTCAGTCATAGGAAATTTCCTCTATTGAGTGCAGAGGACAAGAAAAAGGAATTGTTCAAAAGTAAAGAGATAATAGAGGAGAGGATAAACTCTCCTGTGCATTCTTTCTCTTATCCCTATGGAGCATGGGATGATGAATCAAAAAGGATGGTAAGAAAATACTATAAGAAGGCATTAATTGTTAAACAAAAAACATATACAGAAAATGACGATGTATTTCTCATTCCCAGAGCAGTTGTAAGGAAGGATACAGACATGTTAGACTTTTACCTTTTACTTACTCGGGGAAGAAGTAGAATATGAAAGTAGCAGTGGTAGGTGCAGGATATTGGGGAGAAAACCTGGTAAGAGTTTTTTATGAACTGGGCGCATTGGAGATGATATGCGATATAGACAAAAACAGGATAAATCAATTAAGGAGGGTGTATCCTTCTGTTTTTTTTACTTCTCGCTTTGATGATGTTTTATCATCTTCTGTAGAAGGAGTAGTCATCTCTACCCCCGCTTCTACTCATCATGAATTGGTTAAAAAAGCACTGTTGTGTGAAAAGGATGTATTTGTGGAAAAACCCCTGTCTCTATCTAAGGCAGAGGCTGAAGAACTTGTTTCCATATCGGATGAAAAAAAGGCCATTCTAATGGTGGGAAATATTCTCCACTATCATCCTGCCTATGTGAGATTGAAAGAAATTGTGGAGGATGGAGCAATAGGTGATATATTGTACATTTACACCAGGAGATTAAACCTGGGCAGAGTGGAAAAAGAAAGAAATGTGTTATGGGGATTGGCACCACACGATGTTTCCTTAATTTTGGATATTCTAAAGGAAAAACCAGAGAGATTGGACAGTTTTATACATGAGGGAACAGATATGCTGGATAGCGCCTGGATCTCTATGGATTTTCCCTCTAATAGAAAGGCACAGATATTTGTTTCCTGGTTGTATCCGTTTAAAGAACAGAAATTTGTTGTTGTGGGTGAAAAGATGATGGCTCTATTTGACGATTGTGCGGATTGGAATGAAAAGTTGAAGATATATGGTTATTCTATGAAAAAAAATGAAAGGATCTCACTGCAAAAGAAGGCTTTGTTTAAGGTTGACATAAAGCAGAAAGAACCGTTAAAGGAAGAATGCAAACAATTCATCCGGTGTGTTCAAAACAGAGAAAGACCAGAGACAGATGGAAAGAATATGATTGATGTTGTTTCTATTATTGAGAAGTGTGCAAAGTCGGGATAATGGAGATTTTATGAAAGTTCCATTCTTAGATTTGAAACTGCAATATGAAGAAGCTAAAGAGGAGATAGATAAAGGAATTTCGGATGTTTTGGAATCCCAGCAGTTCATACTGGGTAAAAAGGTGGAGCAACTGGAAAAAAGAATTGCCGATTATTGCGGGTGCAGATATGCCGTTGGTGTTTCTTCTTGCAGTGATGCTTTACTCGTTTCACTTTTAAGTTTAAACCTGAAAGAAGGTGATGAGGTGATCACTACACCCTTTACATTTGTATCTACCGCCAGCGCAATCATACATGCAGGACTGAAACCGGTCTTTGTGGATATAGACGAAAGTTACAACATAGATGTAGAGAGAGTAGAAGATGTTATCTCCACGAAAACAAGAGTTATTATTCCCGTTCATCTATTCGGTCAATGTGCGAGTATGATGGAAATCTCACAACTAAAAGAGAAGTACCATCTAAGGGTAATAGAAGATTCGGCTCAGGCTATAGGGGCTGAATATCCATTGAATGGAAAGGTGAAAAAAACATGTTCTATGGGTGATGCAGGATGCCTGTCATTTTATCCTACAAAGAACTTAGGTGGATTTGGTAATGGAGGAATGGTTCTAACAGATGATGCAGAGATATATGAGAAGATAAAGATGTTGCGTTCGCACGGATATGATGGTAAGTGTTACAAAGTGTTGGGCTGGAATTTCCGTCTGGATGCATTGCAGGCATCTGTTCTTTTAGCAAAGATAAATTTCTTGGATAAATGGAACAGGATAAGGAGAGAAAATGCTCGATACTATGAAAACCTGTTTTATGATAGTGGTTTATTGGAAAAGGAAGTGGTAAAACTTCCCCTTACCTTGTATAGAGGAAAGGTAGAAAATTACCACACCTATCATCAGTTTGTAATCAGGGTAAAGGAGAGGGATGCGTTGAGAAGGTTTCTATATGAAAGGGGTATAGAAACTGCCGTCTATTATCCATTTCCACTACACCTACAACCATGCTTTTCTTCATTGGGTTACTCAAAGGGGGATTTTCCTGTCGCAGAACAGATTTGCCAGGAAGTTTTAGCTTTAGCAATATATCCAGGTTTGAAGCGGGAGATGCAGGACTACATCGTGGAGCAGATAAAGAATTTTTACAACAGATGAGGAGAAAAATGGATAGAGAAAAATTATTGGAAGAGATTTCCGTTGAAACTCCATCCAAGATTATACTCATCGTTTTAGATGGTTTAGGCGGCCTGCCTTATAAGGATGGAAAAACAGAGCTGGAATGCGCAAAGACACCAAACCTAAATGCTTTGGCAAAGAACTCTGCCTTGGGATTAACCTATCCCATCTTGCAGGGTATTACACCTGGAAGCGGTCCTGCCCATCTTGCCCTGTTTGGATACGATCCTTTAAAGTATACGATTGGAAGAGGTATCCTGGAAAATTTGGGGTTGGGAGTGGAGATTGAAAGAGGTGATTTAGCTATAAGGGGGAATTTCTGCACGTTGAAGGATGAAGTAGTGGTAGATAGAAGGGCAGGAAGGATACCCACGGACAAATGTGTTGAGCTCTGCAGGAAGCTTAATGAAAACACCGGTAAGATCGATGGGGTTGATGTCCTGTTTACACCCGGCATGGAACACAGGTTTGCATTGAGGTTAAGGGGAGAAGGTTTAAGTGACAAGATAAAGGAAACAGATCCCCAGAAGGTAGGGGAAAGACCTGTTATCCCTGAAGCTTTGGAAAAAGATGGGGAAAGAACATCCCAAACTTTGAAAAAGATAATGGAAATGGCAAGAGACACTCTAAAGGATGAGGAAAGGGCAAACTTTATCCTGCTCAGGGGCTATTCTCTCCATTCTCCCATACCATCTATGAGTAAACTATTTAAACTGAAACCAGCGGCTGTTGCCACCTATCCCATGTATAAAGGTCTGGCAAAACTGGTAGGGATGGATGTCTTAGATGTGAAGGGTACAGAAATATCAGATGAAGTGGAGACATTGAAACAAAACTATAAACATTATGATTTTTTTTACTTTCATGTGAAGAAAACAGATTCCTATGGTGAAGATGGAAACTTTGATAAAAAAGTATCCATTATAGAAGAGTTTGATAGGGCCTTGCCAGAAATTCTTTCCCTTTGTTTTGATGTTGTAGTTGTAACCTCTGATCATTCTACCCCTTGCCTTTTAAAAGGACACAGCTGGCATCCCAATCCATTTTTAATCTATTCAAAGTATGTCATAGCGGATGAGCAGACGGAATTTTCAGAAAAGAGCTGTGCAAAAGGCATACTGGGGCATTTCTATGCTAAGGATGCAATGAGCCTCATGCTTGCCAGCGCATTGAAGCTGAAAAAATTTGGGGCATAGATTCAGCCTTCTTTAAACAGGAAATCGGGTAGAAGTCTACATCCTTCTACCGCTCTTTTTCCACTTTTCTCGTTGAATAGACCTTTTTTGTTCTTATCTTTTCTGCTATCCCAGATGGCGAAAGGAACAGGATCGGCAGTATGTGTCCTTAAGGTTATGGGTGTAGGATGATCAGGTAAAAGCAAAATTTTTACCTCTCTGTCCTGTGAAAAATCCAAGACCCTTTTCACCACTTCTTTATCAAATAACTCAATGGCTCTAATCTTCAATTCTACATCACCCAGGTGTCCCGCTTCATCCGGTGCCTCCACATGAATGAAAGATAGATCCACTTCCTCTAAGGCCTTAAAGGCCGCTTCTACTTTCCCTTTATAGTTGGTATCTATGAATGCTGTTGCTCCTTTTACATCTATTACCTTGAAACCGATCAATCTGGCGATACCCTTCATCAGATCCACGGCACTGATCATGGCACCTGTTTTTTTGAATTTCTCCCTGAAGGAAGGAATAGAAGGTTTTTTCCCTCCTCCCCACAACCATATATAATTTGCTTCATTTAATCCCTTTTCTCTTCTTCTTAAATTCACAGGATGATTCTCTAAAATGGGATGCATCTTTTTCATCACCATCAGAAGTTTTCCTTTGGGAAGAAAGGGAAGGATATGTTTGCCTGAAATGTTATGGGGAGGTGTGGTGGGAATAACCTCTCCATTTTCCCATACCAGTAGATTTCTATAACCCACACCGGAAAAAAATTGCCATCCGGGATCTGTGCTGTTGTTCAAAACAGCAATGAGTTTTTCAGATTCCCCCGTAGAGAGATGACCAGCACTATAATCCTTCATTACTTCATTTTCAATGGTTACAAAATTGCATCTGTAAGCAACATCATTTTCCTTTAACGGTATGTTCCTTGCCGCTAATTCCAGCGGTGCTCTTCCCGTATAGTATTTCTTGGGGTCATAACCCAGAATGCTCATATTAGCGATATCTGAGGCAGGCTCCATTCCCTCAGGCACATTTCTCACCATACCTGTAAAGCCGCCTGCAATCCTGTCCATATTTTCTGTATGGGCATACTCTAAAGGTGTTTTCCCTCCCAGCTCTTTTAATGGCTCGTCTGCTGCACCGTCACATAAAAGAATAAAGTATTTCATTCTGCTATTTCTGTGGAATCTTTGTAAACCGATCCTTTAGCTTTTCTAAAACCTGTGGTCTCGTTGTATATTCCATTTCTTCAGGAGGCAATATCGCTGGCATAATAGAACCCTGTTTTCTTATCGCTACATTCAACCTCATCGATTCTTCTCTTATGTGATTCCAGCATGGGAATTTGAAGTAATCCACAGGTATATGCTCTCCCACCTCCGATGAAGGGTCTTCTAATCCCTGAAGTTTCCCATTTACAACATGCAACCCGATGGCACATATAGGAGGAGGACCATCAAAGTAAGTAGGATCAGATTCCTCAACAGACACCGGATAGAACACACCATTGTGCGAACCCCTCATCCATCCGGGAACAAAGATGGGTTCCATAAATGGTTGCAGTATCTCTCCCAGTGCCGGGAATCCTGACTGGGCCCTGACGATGCACACCGGGTCATCCTTGCCTACATATTTACCAGCAATGAGGTTTAATCTCTCAGTGCTGACAGAGGCAGCTATACCCAATTCCTCGTTTTTACTGAAAACCCTTTTGATAGCAAAGCGCGTTGTGTCTCCCAATATGGCCAGAATATCATTCAACTCCTCCGGTGAAGAGAGTGTGATCTCTTTATGGTCGATAAGGTCAAATATCTGGAATTTAAAACCATCATGCATGCGTGGATCTATAACCAGCCCTGCTGTTTTGAACGGATTTGCAAATATGTTTAAAAGTGGTACGGAATAGGCAGAAGGAGCGGTTTTATCTGCCATGAAGAACACCAGGGGTTCAGATCTTCTCTCTTCGAAGGTCATCTCTGCTGCACCAGGCCCCAGCCCTCTTATATTTCCGGAAAAGGCATCCTTTAAAAGATCCTGCCCGGCGGCATAAACCTTTAATTTTTTAGCTACATTGGATGCCTCTACAAACGCATTCCATGCCAGGCCATGAATCTCACTGTTATCTATCCCCTTGTTATGGGTCATGATAATCTGCATATCGTCACCCACTCGCGTGACATAAAAATCGTTTATGATATTCTTGGCATAGCCATCACGCAAAACATCCTTTAATGCTTCCATCATTGAAGGATGCGGTCTCGTATGCCCTCCCACAGAACCTATATCTGCTTTAATCAAACTTACTGTTATTTGAGCCATTTTTCCTCCTCTATTCAGGCTTTAGATAATTCTTCTGACCTTTTTGTAGCTTTTTCCACCGCTTTTATAAATGCATCCCTTATTCCTCTTTCTTCTAATACACTCAAACCGTAAATGGTTGTCCCTGCGGGAGAGGTTACCATATCTTTGAGTTGGGCGGGATGTTTTTTCAATTTCATCACCATCTCTGCTGCTCCTTTCACAGTTTGGGCGGCAAGCAGTGTAGCCATTTCCCTCTTTAATCCCATCTTTACCCCTCCATCTGACATTGCCTCTATCACTTCAAAGATGTAAGCAGGGCCACTGCCAGAAAGACCTGTCACCGCATCCAAAAGCCTTTCTTCTACCTTCTCTACTTTCCCCACGGATGAAAGAATTTCACATACAATCTCTTCATCCTTCTCTCTTACCTTTCCATTGATACAGAAACAGGATATAGCCTCTCCCACCAAAGCTGCAATATTGGGCATAACCCGAACGATTCTTCCTCTACCTTTCAACTTTTCTTCAATAGTTGAAATCTTCACGCCGGCGACAATGGAGATGAGCAATTTTCCATCATCTATAACAGGTTCTACTTCTTCCAATAAGGCAGATATATCCTGTGGTTTCACGCAGATTAAAATAACATCTGCCCTTTTTGCACAGTCAACATTGTCCAAAACCCTTATTCCAAATCTCTTTTCCACCTCAGATTTATGAAATTTATCTGAAACAAAGAGATGCTTTTTGTTTAAGCCCTTTTTTATTAAGCCTTCTATCAATGCACTGCCCATATTTCCTGCACCGAGAAGGCCAATCCCTGCCTCTAACATATTTTAATTCTATCATACCTGCATTAAATTCTCAATGTCTTCTAAAAAAAACACCGCTTTTGCCACCTTCTTTGTGTAGGAGATATATCTCTCCGATTTCCATTTCTTTGTCCACTGCTTTACACATATCGTAAATGGTCAAAGCAGCCATAGAAACTGCGGTTAATGCTTCCATCTCTGCCCCTGTCTTCCCCACCAGTCTCACTGCACTGTGTATATCTATTTTGTTTTTTTCTTCGTCTATGGAAAATTTGAGATCAACATGGGAGATTAACAGGGGATGGCATAGAGGGATGAGAAATGGTGTTTTCTTTGCCGCTTCTACTCCTGCTACATAGGCTACCGCAAACACATCGCCCTTTTCTATCTTTTTTTCTTTAATCAGAGAAATGGTTTCTTTCTTTAGGTATACACAACCATGAGCTTCAGCTATCCTCAAGGTATCCTTCTTTTCGCTTACATCCACCATTTTTGCTTTACCCCGCTCGTCAATATGTGTAAATTCCATTTAGCCCCCCATATAAGACATAGATTCAGAAATAGATTCTCTCAACATCGCATGTTGTTTGGGCTTCATAGAGACGGCATGTTTTATAATACTGTCTATTTCTTCAATGTTTTGTTTTCTCAATGCATCCCTTACATTTATTCTTATATCATGCCCTAAACAGGGGATAATAAAACCATCTGAAGAGAGACGAATGCGATTGCAGTATTTGCAGAAGTTTTTACTCAGTGGGCTGATAAAACCTACAAAATTGTTTTTTATTTTAAAATACTCGGCTGGCCCATTAGAATGATAAGATGATATTTCCAACTGATACTTCTCTTTAATTTTTTTCTTAATTTCCTCATTGCTTATAAAATAATTCCTGCCTCTGTCATATTTTGTAGGCATATACTCAATAAATCTTATCTCCATATCCATAGATAAAGCAAATTCCAAAAGCTTTATTGTTTCATCATCGTTTATCCCCTTCATCACCACAGTGTTGATCTTCGTATGTTTAAATCCCATATCCTTTATTTTCTTTAAGCCTTCCAGTACATCTTTCACATTACCCAGGCGGGTGATATACCTGTATTTTCTTTCATCCAGACTATCCAGACTTACCGTTATTCTATTTATTCCTGCATTGTATAGAGAATAGGCTTTCTTTTTTAGTAGTGTCCCATTGGTAGTCAAACATATTTCCCTTATACCCTCTATGTTTTTTATCATTTCAATCAATTTCTCTATATCTCTTCTCACCAAAGGCTCGCCACCGGTGAGTCTCACCTTCTTTATACCCAGAGATGATGCCCTTTCTAAGAATAGAACGATGTCTTCATAGGTGAGAATTTCTCCCATATCTTTAAACTTTATCCCTTCTTCCGGCATGCAGTATATACAACGCAGGTTGCATCTATCGGTAACAGAAATCCTTATGTAATTAATTATTCTTCCAAATTTATCCTTTAACATTCGGCTTGCTCTTCCACCTATTGTGCACCCAAAAATAACAATGTGGGTACTTCTTTATCCATTCCTCAAACCTATTGTAGACAAACTGCATGATGTTGTAAATCTTCTCTTTTAAATTGTTTCCCTTCACCTTTACAGGTGGTTCAATATGAAAAACAAACTTTCCATCCTTTTTAACCGCATAGGCGGGCAAAATAGGCACATTTAATCTTAATGAGAACAGTGCTACACCTTCGCTCGCCGATGCCTTTCTCCCGAAGAAATCCACAAACATTCCCTTATTTCCCGCATCCTGATCAACGAGAATGCCTAAATTTACCCTTTGTTTAAGGAGATCTAAGAAGTACACGACATTTTCGCGAGAGGAGATGACTTTATTTCCTCCCCTTTCCCTCAGTTTGTTTACTGTCCTGTCCAGCATCTTGCAATCAAACGGGCGGGCAACAAGATAAGCTTTTCCAATAAGCAGGCTGAAAGCATAAGCCATTATCTCCCAATTTCCGAAATGAGCAGTTACCCAGATAATACCCCTATTTTTTTCCTTTGCTTCAAGAAAATTTTCCAATCCTTCTATCTTTACACATTTTCTTATCTTTTTTTTATCAGTTCCTAAAAGTTTTATACAGTCTGTAATAAAATCTGCAAAAAAGATATATGTTCTTTTAGCCGTTTTTTTTGTCCATTCATCATCCTTTTTAAATGCATGTTTGATGTTGTCTATGGCAATCTTCCTGCGGCTGGGAATAAGCCACCACAGTAAAAATGCCAGGAAAACAAAGAGAAATTTCAAAAAAATTTTAGGAAAGATTCTTAAAATATATACAACAATCATGTGTTACTCACCCTGGAAATTCCCAGCAGAAGCCAGCTCATCATGATCACTTCGGAATCGTTGAAGTTTGTTTCAAACAATCCTGCAAACAGAAGAGCACAGAAGGCTGAAAACACACCCACATTCAAGGCATAGCCCAGATTATCCTTAGGGGAATGCATCCTTTTTAAAAGGGATTTAAGAATGGAATACCATAAGAAAACGAAGGCAAAAAAGCCTATGATACCTCTTGTAGCCAGTGTATGCAAAAATATATTATGAGCGGAAGAATGACACTGCAGAAAACTCAAGTCTTTTGTTAATGGAAGGGCATAATGCTTGAAATTGCCTGCACCCACACCAAACAATGGATGATGAGAAAACATTAAAAGAGCTGTTTTCCATAGATAAAGATGCTGTTTTATACTGCTATCTGCTGTCCCTGCAAGCAGTGTCCTTCCCCTCTCAAAGACGGAAGGAAGAAAGAGATAGGAGAAAAACACTAACAGCAAGAGAAAGGCAACATAGGCAGGGATAAGTCGTTTATTATAAAAGATGAAGAAAACCAGTAATCCAAACAAAAAACCCAGCCATGGACCTCTGGAAAGTGTAAATAGAAAGGCAATGATGGAAAGGATGATTATGCTCCCTACAGCCAGCCTTTTCTTCCTGTATATAAAGAAAAAAGATATTAAAAGAAGTAATATCTGCATCAACTGTCCTGCATAGGTAAGGGATATATTGAAAAACCCTTGAGAGCGAGGAAAATGTTTTACTATCGTATATCCAAATATTCTTATATAGGTAAAATGCTCAACAATGGATACAATGGCAACAAATGCCGTAGTGATAAGTAAAATATACAATGTGGTTTTTACATCTTTCTTGTGCATTAGATTAATAATTGCAAAATATATGAGGAACAACCAGGCAGATTTCATATGTTTTAAGGTTGATACGGGGTCATATGAAAATAGACAGGAAACAACACCTGCAAGAATAAAGAGGATAACAGGTAAGATAAGTTCATCGTATAGAAACAAAATACGCTTTGTTTTTATACTTTTATAGATCCATAATGTAAAACCCACGCAGAGAATAGAAAGATTGGAAGCGGCAATAGAAATGGGAAAAGAAACAGCACAAAGGCGAGGAAACAGTGAAGTCCAGAGTTTTTCTATCTTTTTCTCTCTATAAGCATCCGGTATATATTCTCGCACATCATCTCCTTGGCTTGAATGGTGTAATGCTCTTTGGCATATCTGTATGCTCTTTCTACCATATCTCTTGTATCGTGGTTTAAAACATATTCTATGGCGGAGGAGATCCTGCCTACATCTTTTGATTTTACCAAAATTCCTCTACCATTGGAAAGCATCTCCCCTATGCCCCCTACCTCTGTTCCTATAACAGGCACCTTCACCATCATAGCTTCCAGGATCACATTGGGAAAACTCTCTATGACTGAAGGAACAACGAGTACGTCAAAAGCCTTCAAGATATCAGTAGCATCCTTTCTGAAACCCATAATGTTTACTTTATCTGTGATATTATATTTTTTGACATATTCGCTCAGCGCTTTTGTATTCTGACCAACAAAAACAAGAGAAATATCATTATGTCTTTTTGAAAGAGAGGCAAATGCCTCGATGAGGAATGTATGCCCCTTATAGAATGAAAAGTTTCCTATACAACCTATAACTTTTTCCTTAAAACCCATTTTTTCTCTCGCCTCTTTCCTGCTTAATGAAGAAAAATCCCTTTCATCCACTGCACTGGGTATGACAAATATCTTCTTTTCTTTAACAAGATATCTTTTTAATATGTTTTTGACTGCAAAAGAGTTGACAAAGAATGCATCTATCCGGGGAGAAAGATATTTCAACACATTCCCCGGTTTGAACAATACACTCCTCTGGACAACGAGTATGTGTTTATGCAAAAATAGAGAGGCCAGAAGACCTATACTGTGTCCGCGGGAATGATTGGTGTGCACTACATCCACATCTTTTTCTTTAATAAAATTGCGAACAATTTTTGCAGAATGCCATATTCTCTTATCGTCTATAAAAATCGTATCTATATTTTCTTGGGTTGCCCTCCTGTAAATTGGAGAATTGAAGCAACAGGCAATGCATACTTTATGTCCTTTTTCCTTTAGGGCACGGGAAAGGATAAGGGTTTGATTTACTCCTCCACTCCAGTTGGTTGCAGGCTCAACCTGAAGGATGTTCATATCTCTTTCTGAGCTCAAGAACATGTCTGTAGTGTTCTATGTATGAAAATATGCCTTCTACATCATCTATATGCCTGGTTACAATACCCACATTTACATATGGCTTATCGGAAACAACGAGAAAGACAGAACTCAAATCTTTCAGAGAAAACGCTCTTTCTCTATACACCAGCACTTTATGCAGATCCTCGTTCTTAAATCCCTCAACGAATACAAAATCGCAATCTGAGTAAAACTTCTTTATTTCAGATAATGTTTTTTCTTCATCCTCCACCATTGCAAACCTTCTTTTACCGATTATGGATACTCGTTTTGCACCGGCATGTTTCATTCGGTAGGAATCCTTTCCCGGATAATCTATCTCAAAATTGGATGGAGCATGCTTTACTGCACCTACTACATAACCCTTACTTTTTGCTTCTTTAATCAGTTTTTCAATAAGTGTGGTTTTCCCGGCACCACTGTGTCCGATGAATGAAACAAAAAACGGTTCAATCATCAAACCTGCCTCCTTTAAATACAGAGGATCTTTCCACATCACCCTTATCTTCATCTATCATGATAAAACCATCTGCATTAACCACAGAAAGGAAGTTATCCGATTTTTGAGAGCCGCTACTCTTTACAGTTACCTTCAGTTTTTCATCAACAAATTTTACTCTATTTAGATAGAGTTTTCCTTTTTTGGAATGCATATCTTCCAGAAGCTCACAATTAAAGAGTTTTTCTGTATAATTTCTACCGCTCATCTTCAGCAAAGCAGGCTTTAAAAAAGCATAAGCAGTCATAAACAGGGCCGCTGGAGGACCGGAAAAGGCAAAGACCAGTGTCTTATCCTTTATACCAAATGTAAACGGTCTTCCTGGTTTAATGTCGGGTTTTGAAAATATTATGTTTACTCCACATTCTTCCATCGCCTTTTTTGTGAAATCCGTTTTTCCTTGAGACACACCTCCTGTGGTAACTACCACATCCGATGATAGGAACGACCTGTCTAAAGCCTCTCTTATACTTTCCACATCATCTCTGAGATGCTGGTGATAGACTTCTCCTCCCCATTTTTCTATGAGTCCTTTTAAAATGTAGAAATTCGTATTGTATACCTTTCCTTTTCTATATGCATCGTAAGGTGTAATTACCTCGTTGCCGGTAGTAAATACAGAAACCTTGGGTCTTTTAAACACGAGGGTGCTGTTAATACCACAATGAGCCAAAAGTGCCCATCTTCTCACATTTATCAAATCTCCCCTGTTCAATATCTTCATTCCTTTTTTAATTTCTGCACCCTTTTTGGTCACATTGTGATAGATGGCAGGTCTTTCTTTGACTGTTACCGTGTTTCCTTCAACCTCTGCTTTTTCTACCATTATTACACAGTTTGCCCCTTCAGGAAGGGGAGAACCGGTATTTACCCAAAAGGCACACCCTTTTTTCAACCTAAATCCTGCTTCATCCACTCCTATACTGCCTTGAATGGTCAGTTTCTTTGGCAACCTGTCTATATCCTCTACACGCACAGCATACCCATCCATCGCCGAGCGAGGAGTGGAAGGGAAATCCATCGGAGCGTATATATCCTCAAATAAAACCCGCCCTCTCAATTCATTCAGGTCCTTTCTTTCTCCACCTAATGCAAAACTATATTCTATTATTTTATCCAATGCTTGCCTGAACCTCATGTTTCTATCCACATGTTTAATCTGTTTATTATCTCCTCTTTCCCCAGACAGAGAATGAGTTTGAGGATACTTATTCCCTCTTCTTTTCCAGTGAGAATGTGTCGCAAAAGGGTATAAAAATCCCTCTTATTGAAGGAATTACTCTCCAGAAAATTGTTTAGTTCCTGTTTCAATTTCTCTCCTTTAAAATGCAGGAGAAAATCCATAAATTTTTTTACCACATCTTTATTCTTCTCTGTTTTTTCAGCAGGAAATACATCACCCTTAACAATAATTTCCATAAGTTCATTCAACTGTTTTAAATCCTCAGTTTCATCCCTTAAACATAGAGCCAATTTTCTTTCTCTTTCGTTTAAGTCTCTGTTTAAATAACGGGAAAGAGAATCTATAAACCTTTCATTGCTAAGTGTCCGCATAAATCTTTTATTCAACCATTTCAACTTTTTAAAATCGCATACCGCTCCGCTTCTTCCTACTTTATAAATATTGTATTTTTCTATCAACTCGTCTATGGTAAATATCTCTGATTTACAATGCCAGCCTAAGAGAACCATAAAATTACACAATGCCTGGGGTAAAATGCCATTTTCTTTTAAGTGTCTTATAGAAAAGCATTCTTCCCTTTTGGACAGCTTTTTTCTCTCCTCATCTAATACTGTTGGCAGATGGAGAAATTCCGGTATATTTCTTGCTACACTGTTTAATATGAGTATCTGCTTTGGAGTATTGGAAAGGTGATCTTCTCCTCTTATTACATGGGTAATATTGAGCAGGGCATCATCTATGGCTGATGAAAAATTATAGGTGGGAAGACCATTTGACCTTAAGATAACAAAGTCTCCAAAATCCCGATCATTGAAGTTCATTTTCCCGAATACACCATCGTTAAATTCTATTTTCTCTCCTCTGGTTTTAAAGCGAATAACATAAGGTAGTCCTTCATTTAGATTTTTTTTTATCTCTTCTTTTGAGAGATGACGGCATTTTCCCGAATAACGATAAGGAAAACCCTTTTTTTTAGCTTCTTCTTTCTCTTTCTTTATCTCTTCTTCAGAACAGAAGCAAAGATAGGCATCCCCCTTCTCCACCAACTTATAAGCATAGTCTCTATAGATCTTTATGCGTTCACTCTGAAAGTATGGGCCTTCGGTGAAGGTGATACCCAGCCATTCAAGATCATCCATTATATTTTGAATGTAGACTTTCCTACTTCTCTGCACATCTGTATCATCAATTCTCAATATGAAATCGCCGTTCCTCTGACGGCTGAAGATATAATTTATCAGCGCAATTCTCGCATTTCCTATGTGAAGCAAACCGGTAGGAGAAGGGGCAAAACGCACCCGTACATCACTCATCCTTGAAAATTACCACCGTTTCGTTGTCCTTCGAAAAATGTAGTTGTTCATGACCTATCTTTTCCAATGTATTTTCATCTATTGATAAATGCATCTTCTTTTTTATCTCTGCTATCTCTCTTTCCTTTTCTCTCTGCTTCTGGATCATGCTCTGTTTTACTTCTTGCAGATACCTGATGCGCTTATTTCTTTCATAAATCCCGTGAAGCGAAAACAGGATAAAGAAAAAAATAAGAACAATAATAATCTTTTTCACCATGTAGGGTATCTACCTCTTTTCCCCAGCTCTCTCTCTATATCCATCAATCTATTGTATTTGGCGATTCTTTCTCCACGGCAAATAGAACCTGTTTTTATCATGCCCGTATTCATTGCCACTGCCAGATCGGCAATAAATGTATCCTCCGTTTCTCCGCTGCGATGAGAAATAACCACGCCGTATCCTCCCTCCATTGCCATTCTGATAGTGGAAAGGGTTTCTGTAAGTGTGCCTATTTGATTGGGCTTTATTAAGATAGCATTTGCTACCCCTTCATTCATACCTTTTTCTAAGAGCTTAATGTTGGTTACAAATATATCATCGCCTACCAGCTGAACTTCATCTCCCAGTTCTTCGGTAAGTTTAACCCATCCATCCCAGTCGTCTTCTGCCAATCCGTCTTCAATGGAGACAACAGGATGTTTATTCACCAATTCTTTGTAAACATCTATCATCTGAGAAGAGGTGAGCTTCTCTTTTCCTATTATATAATGATTGTCTGAATAGAAAGAAGAAGCAGCCGGATCCAGTGCAAATACTATGTCTTCACCCAGTTTATATCCTGCTTTTTCCACCGCCTCAGACATAAGCTTCAATGGTTCTTCATTGGAAGAAAGATCGGGTGCAAATCCACCCTCATCACCTACACCGGAAAACATACCCTTTTCCTTCAATATTCTCTTTAATACATGGAAGACCTCGCTGGACATGCGCAGAGCTTCTCTGAAACTCTCTGCACCCACCGGCATGATCATAAACTCCTGAAAGTCTATATTGTTGTCGGCATGTTTCCCTCCATTTATTACATTAAACATGGGAACAGGTAAAACAGATGCATTCAATCCACCCAGATAGAAGTATAGAGGAATATCCAATTCCTTGCTTGCTGCTCTTGCGCAGGCTAAGGAAACACCCACAATGGCATTTGCTCCTAAGACACTTTTATTTTCTGTGCCATCCAGCTCAATCATTGCATTGTCTATCTCTTCCTGCTCTGTTATTTCTATTCCCTTTATACGCTGGGCTATTTTACTGTTTACATTTTCTACTGCTTTTAATACCCCCTTTCCATCGTATCTTTTTTTATCACCATCTCTTAATTCCAATGCTTCCTTCTTGCCGGTAGAAGCACCGGAGGGAACGGTAAATGTACCCACCTCCATCTCTGTTTCTACATACACTTTTAATGTGGGGTTTCCTCTTGAATCCAAAACCTCATCAGCATATACATCACAGATAACACTCATAAAGCCTCCTCAATCCAATTTTCTATCTTTTCTTTCCATTCTTCTGCTCTCATCTCGGCCTCTTTTTTATCTTCTCCTTCCACTATTAAATGAAATAATGACCTGTCTTCATCAGGATAAACGAGTATCCATGAGTTATCTACTTTAAATTTTACTCCGCATGTGGTGATCGCCTCTTTTCCTCTTGAATATTCTATTAACCTCCTCATTACATTTCCTCTTTCTTCGAACGAACAAGGAATGGTTAATTTCACCTGAGGTGTCAACGGAATCATCCTCTCTAATTCAGATAATTTTGCATCTTCATCGCTCAGCATTGCAAGAAGTTTTAGTATAGTGAACATTCCATCAAACGTAGGCATAAATTCACCAAATATGAATCCTCCTTCAGTATCCGCAGCAAAATCTACATTGAACCTGTTAGCATAAAACATTATTTCCTTCATAGCCAGAGGAAAATGAATAATTTCATAATCTTTGCATAAACTTTCCAAAGAAGAAGGCGCATCTACCGGCAAACCAGCTTTCTTTATTTTGCCTCTTAAAAGATACATTGCTATACCCAGAGCCATACTGCCGGAGAGAATATCCCCTCTATCATCTATAAAAAAAGCTTTTTCTCCTCCTGCATCCAACAAAACTCCCATATCCGATCTTGTGCTCTTTACTATATCGGCTATTCTTTCCAATGCACTTTCAAATTCCTCTTTCGTTCTCGTTGTTTTTGTAGGATCGAGAAAAGCATTCAGTGAAATAACATCACAACCCAAGGTCCCTAAAATTGCAGGAAGAATTCTAACTGATGTGCCAAAAGAATAGTCAATAACTATGCGTAGAGCACGCTTTTTAATAACATCTGCCTCTATATGTTGTAAAACGGAATTCTTATAAGATTCTATCATATGATAGGGAAAAGATAGGTTTCCTACGTCCTCATAATTTGCCCTTCTGAAATCCCCTCTAAAAAAGAGTCTTTCTATTTGTTTTTCTTTTGATACGGATATATCTATGCCATCTGAATCCACAAACTTTATATCCACAACCTCTGCATCAAAGGGGGAACGCCGCACATGAAATCCGCCTACCTTTACTGAATTTCTCACCAGATATCTCAAAACAGGCAAAGGCATGTCCGAAAGGTCTTCTACATTCACGCCGCTGGACAAAGCCCCGGCCATAAGTGCTCTATTTATTGCCCTGGATGCCTTGTGGCTATCCCTGGATGTAACTAAGGTCGTTCTTTCTTTGAATGTTGCCCCGAATGCAGCGCCTAATTTAGATGCAAACTCCGGACTGATTTCCAGGTTGGCAATACCAGAGACACCATATTTACCGAATATCGTTCTTGACCAGCGCTTGCTCCAGATAAGTGATGTAGTTAAAATGGATCTTGCTTCCACTTCCTTGTAGGGCCATATTCTCACTCTTTCTTTTATAACTGCCCCGCTGCCTATCTTGCAGTGATCAGAAATAACTACATCACTCTCTCCTTCTACATGATCTCCTATGCTCACATTATTACATACAATGTCTCCATAAAGAGAACTTCTCTCACCTATTGCACAATTGTCCCAGATTATACAATTTTCTATGTTTGTATGTTTGCCAACTATCGTATTTTTACCTATTACACTATTTTTTATGCACGCTTTTGCTCCCACCTTTACATTCTCACCTAAAGCTACGCTGCCTTCAAGTTTAGCTGTGTAATTTACCTCTACTCCCTTACCAAACCATACTCTGTTTTCTTCCCATCTTTCTCCCGGTATATCTACATTTACTTTCCCCTCAAGAACATCTACTACGCCAGACCTGTAGTCATCAATACTGCCGATATCTCTCCAATATCCCTGTGCTACATAACCATACAACGGAATATTCTCTTCCAAAAGCATAGGAAAGAGATGCTTGCTGAAATCAAATTCTCTATCCTTGGGAATAAACGATAAAGCTTCTCGTTCTATAACATAAATACCGGTATTTATCGTATCTGAGAATACTTCACCCCATGCAGGTTTTTCCAAAAATCTTTCCACTCTCCCGTTTTCATCGGTTATAACCACGCCGTATGAGGTAGGATTTTTAACGGATGTAAGAACGATGGTGGCTTTTCCATTCTTCTTCCAGTGAAACTCCAGAGCTTCACTTAAATCAAAATCACACAAAAGATCAGCGCTGATGATGAGAATTGTGCCCTCCATAGATGCTTTCTCCACAGCATATCTTACTGCTCCAGCTGTTCCTAAATCTGAATCTGGTAGGCAATAGCTGATCTTCATGTTTAACGAACTTCCATCGCCAAAATAATGCGTAATGCAAGCAGGATGAAAATATAAAAGAACCAACACTTCCTCTACGCTGTGTTTTTTTAAGAGTTTCAAAACATGCTCCATCACAGGAACATTAACTATAGGAACCATCGGTTTGGGGAGATTAACCGTTAAGGGTTTTAATCTTGTCCCGAAACCACCAGCCATAACGATCGCTTTCATTTCTACCCCTTTTTATAATAACACCTGAATCTACAAGTCACAAGCATTTATCCAAACTGTTTTCTAAATCTCCACATGCCTACGCTAAATACCACCAACCCCAGAGTCGTCATCTTTAAAATCTTTGACCAGAGAATATTTAATCCCACCCCCTTTAAGAAGATACCATAACTGGATTCTATAAAGTAATAAAGCGGAGAAAAGTTTGTCATCGTTTTCAGCCATCCTGGCATTGCCTCCGGCGGGGTCCAGCTTCCAGACAAAAAGAGCAGGGGAAACATGATTAAAATAACTAACATCATTACCTGAGAAAGATTCTTCGCAATAGTGGAGATAAATATCGCTATTCCTGAGGATGTGAAAACATACAGAACAGTGGTAACGAAAAACAAAAACAGGCTACCCCTGATGGGAATATGGAAAATTGGCTTTATCACCAAAAACACACCTGCTGCTGTGCCTATCAAAATGACAAGAGTCATAGCTAATATTTTGGGAAATATAATTTCAAATCCCGAGATAGGCGAGACAAGCAATTGTTCAATAGTACCTCTTTCTTTTTCCCTCACCATAACTGCAGCCGGTAAAACCATAGAAAGAACAGTGATAACGGTTAAAAGTTCAGATAAAGACATAAACCATTCCTCATTTTGATTGGGGTTATAGAAAACACGATGATTGTCTTGAACCACAGGTGCCTGTTCCAGCCTGTCTTCCGTCAATCCCATATTTTTCATACCTATCTCCCGGGAAAAGCTTGATATGATCTGGCCTCCGTATGAGGAGGCTAAGAATCCCAGAACAGAATTACTGGTATCAACAAGCATCTGCACATCAGTATGGTAACCTGATGCTAAATTTTCCTGGAAATGGGGTGGAATGTCCAGAATCACCATTGCTTTTCCTTTATCTAAGAGGGGAGTGATCTGTTTCTCATCAAGAACTTCTCCTTTAAGACGAAAATACGGCTGGTGGAAGCGGGAGACAAGTTCCCGGGACAATGCGCTCCTGTCGCTGTCGTGAACCCTTAAGATGGCATTGTGGAGAGATAAACTTGTCCCTGAGCCTGCAATATATATATCAAAGGTAAAAAAATAGATGGTAGCGATCATCAAAAATATATCTCTCGTAAACTGGATCAGTTCTTTTATTGTCATAACTCTTAAGTGATTCAGCATAAATTTCATGCTTTAACCCTCTTATGAAATAACAAG
>JAGGSF010000063.1 GCA_021159235.1 Deltaproteobacteria bacterium
AAATAGTAGAAAGACTGAGAGGAGAAAATGGTTGTCCCTGGGATAGAGCACAGACACACAAATCCATGGAGAAAAACCTTATTGAAGAGGCATATGAGGTGATAGAGGCCATCGAAAATGAGGAATTTTCAAAATTGAAAGAAGAACTGGGTGATGTTTTATTACAGGTTGCTTTTCATGCACAGATGGCGAAGGAAGAGGGTAAATTTGACATAGAAGATGTGATAAACACCATTTCTCGGAAGCTCGTCTACAGACATCCTCATGTATTCGGTAATGTAAAGGTAACGGGAGTGGAGGATGTTTTGAAAAACTGGGAAGCATTGAAAAAAAAGGAAAAGGGAACGAAATCTGTGCTTGAAGGTGTACCCAAACACCTACCGGCTCTGATTAAGGCTTATCGTGTAGGGGAAAAGGTAGCGCAGGAAAAATTGGATTGGGATACCTTAGAAGATGTTTTTCTCAAGTTGGATGAAGAGATAAAAGAGCTGAAGTGTGCAGAGGCCAAGGATAGAGAAGAAGAGTTGGGAGATGTTTTGTTTACAATAGTAAATATCGCCCGCAAAGAGGATATCGATCCGGATAGAGCATTGAACAGAGCGATAGAAAAATTCATAAACCGTGTTAAAAAGGCAGAAGAAATGGCACGTAAACTATATGGAAGAGAATTGGAACAATTAGACCGCCAGACGGTAGAAGAACTTTATGAGAAAGCGAAATCTATTTAATCTTTTAAAATTTATCTGTGATATGATCTTTCTTGACGGGGCCTGGCCTCATCTACCCTGATATTTCTTCCCTCTAAATCTGTTCCATTTAGTGCTTCTTTTGCTGCTTCAGCTTCTTCAACAGTACCCATTTCCACAAATCCAAATCCTTTACCCTCGAATACTCTCACAGAAACCACATTTCCATACTGCGCAAAGGTACCCCTTACAGTATCCTCCGTTGTCCTGTAGTTGAGGTTGCCTACATACAACTTACTGGTCTTCATTTTTCCTCCAAAAAATTTTATACTTACAGGATATTCATTTTTTATAAAAAAAGCAAGGAAATTATAAAAAACCTTTCTAACTATTCTTTGCCCAAAATAATACGCTGCACCTTTTTAAATTGAGGTGTGCCTGCTTCCTTCAACCAGTAAAAGACAATGCTCTCAGCAGGCATTACCCTGGCTCCTTCTTGCCTTAATAATGACAATCCCCAGCTGTAAAAACTATCCTTTCTGGACGCAGTGGTGTCTGGAGGAACAACAACAGTATAGTCTTTTTCCAGTAGTTCCAAAGCGGTGCAAAGCACACAGATATGTGTCTCTATCCCCGTGAGAATGATTACCTTTCTGTTCAGCTTTCTTAGATAATCTTCACATTCTTTTAACAACAATGCAGAGAATGTCATCTTTTCAAAATATTTTGCTTGTTTCAAAAGATTTTTTAATATTTCTGTTGTTTCTCCCAAACCTTGTGGATATTGCTCTGTAAAGATCAGGGGAATAGAAAATTCGCTTGCCGCTTTCAAAAATATTTCGTTATTTTTTATCACCTCCTCCTTAGAGGGTATAGCGTTTAAGAGCTTTTCCTGCATATCGATAACCATAATTACACAATTTTCCTTATCTAACCACATATCTGCCTCCATTGAATAGATTTTCTCCTTTTATAACTCAGGCTCCTGCAATACCGATTTGATTCACCTGTTACTAAAATATTGTGTCAGGCTGAACCAGATACTGCTTGCAATTTCTTTTTCCGCTCTTCTTACCACCTGTTCCACATCATTTATTTCCTGCTCTGTTCCATGCTTTGTTATATAATCCATTGTTCTTCTGGAAAATTCAAGCACTTTTCCTGCATTCCCTATCTTTTTATAACTGTATATTATATTCAACAGTATATTGGTACAGAGGCGAACATTCCCTTCCAGGCCCTCTATGGATAACGCATCCTCATAAAACTCTATCGCTTTTTTATATTCTTCCATTTCCTGATAGATATCTGCCATATCTTTTAAAATGAAAGCTCTTTTCATACCGGATGAAAGTGCTAATGCTCGTTTTAGATAAAAAAGTGCCTTAGTAAGATCTTTCAAAGCCTTGTTGAGATGTGCCAGTTTTGTATAAGCTATAACAATCATCTCCCTGCTGTGTGTTTTGAAGGCCATTCTCAAAACTGCCCTTAAGAATCCTTCGGCTACTTTAAATTCTTTTTTTTCTATATATATCATAGCCAGACTGCTTGTAGAGATGCATTTTTCTTCCAGTGTTTTTGCCCCGGCAAGTGATTTTCTCAGGAAGAATTGAGCAGCATTTAAAGAACCCATTGTAAAATAACAAATACCCATCCAGTACAGGACAGAAAAATTCCGAGGAGAAATCCTGTAGGCATTCTTAAATTCAAGAATCGCTTTTAGGGGTTCATTTTCTTTAATTAAAAAACTGATGCCCCTTTCTATATAAGCCTTTATCATTGGGGTCAAACCTCAAATTTAAACTTTACATCCTCCCTGTTTTCATGTAAAATTTTTATATGGCACGACAGTTGCGCATCATCTATCCTAACGCATTATATTATATTACCTCGTGCGGTAATACACAACAGGATATTTTTTTTAATGACAGTGATAGACGAAAGTTTCTAAGTATTCTTGCTCGCACCAAAGAGGAATACGGATATATTCTCCACAGCTATTGTCTTATGAACAGTTGCTTTCATCTTTTATTAGAAACGCCCCATGCCAATTTGCATGCCATTATGCAGAATATCAACACCTCCTACACTGTTTATGTAAACAGGAAATATAAGAGAACAGGACATCTATTTAGAGGAAGGTATAAGGCGATCATAGTAGACAAAGAAAATTATCTCCTTCGGGTAAGTAAATATATTCATCTCAAACCCGTTGAAGCCAGATTAACCAACCTTCCCGGAGATTATATGTGGAGTAGCTATAAGGACTTTATCCATCCCTGTAACTCAATTGTAGATACAGAGTTCATCTTATCTCGTCTTTGTGATGATGCCAAAAAATCTCGTGAGCTTTATAAATATTTTGTAGAAAAGGAAAAAAGTGAGGATATACAAAAGAATGTAAAGGGTGTAGTGTTGGGAGATGAAAGATTCATAGAGGATATTCTACAAAGAATAAAAAACATAAGAAAGAAAGAACATCCTGTGGTGCGCCAACTTATGACAGTGTTTCCACCAATGGAAGTTATCGCAAAGGTTGCTGCATTTTTTGGAGTTAAACCTGCAAAAATCCTGCGGAGATCACGCAACAGGTGGGAAAGGAAGATTGCCATCTATCTGGCAAAGGTTCTCTCCAGAAAGAGTCATAGAATATTGGGAAGGTATTTTGGTATCAGTGGAGCAGCGATAAGTGCGGCTATAAAAAAGTGTATGACAGAGATGAAAAAGGATAAAAAACTTGAGAAGATAGTAGAACAGATAAAAAACAATGTTGTTGAGGAGAAAACAAATGCCCCAGACAGGATTTGAACCTGCGACACCGGGATTAGGAATCCCGTGCTCTATCCACCTGAGCTACTGGGGCTTAAGTATTATTTTATGTTTAATTATAGAGTTGTCAATCCTTGTTTAAAAAAAGAGGTGATTATGGACCTGTTTGAAAAATGCAGAAAATTCAAAGATGCAAGAAGAGCAATGGAAATGGGACTTTATCCCTATTTTGTGCCCATTGAATCTGAACAGGGAACAGAGGTTTTGATAAATGGCAGGAAGATATTGATGTTGGGCTCCAACAGCTATTTAGGTTTGGTTACTCATCCCAAAGTAAAGGAAGCAGCTATAAATGCAATAAAGAAATATGGGACCGGCTGCGCGGGCTCGCGTTTTTTAAATGGAACACTGGATATACACATGGAATTGGAAGAAAGACTGGCAACGTTTGTAGGCAAAGAAGCTGCTCTTTTATTCAGTACTGGTTTTCAAGTGAACTTAGGAACAATCAGTGCACTGGTGGGGAGAGGCGAATATGTAATAATGGATAAATCTGACCATGCCAGCATTGTAGATGCTGCTCAGCTTTCTTTTGGTATAGCTAAAAGATACTTGCACAACGATATGAATTCCTTAGAAAAACTTTTAAAAAGTCTGGATTACGACACCCCGAAGCTCATCGTTGTTGATGGTGTCTATAGCATGGATGGGGACATTGCCAACTTGCCGGAGCTTGTCAGACTGAAGAAAAAATACAACGCGAGACTCATGGTTGACGATGCACATGCGGTAGGTGTGATTGGAAGAAACGGCAGGGGAACAGCGGATTACTATGGATTAACAGATGAGACAGACCTCATCATGGCCACCTTTAGCAAATCTTTTGCATCCCTGGGTGGATTTATAGCAGCCGATGAGTATGTCATACATTATCTAAAGCATTATGCACGTTCGCTTATCTTTTCCGCCAGTATTACGCCTGCCTCTACTGCCGCCTGTCTGGCGGCACTGGATATTATGGAGAATGAACCGGAACGTATTGAAAAATTGTGGGCAAATACCAATCGTATGCGAAAGGGATTGCAAGAGATGGGATACGATACTGGAAACAGTTGCACTCCCATTATTCCCGTTATTGTTGGTGATGATCACAAGGTATTGCTTATGCGAAAGATACTGTTTGATGAAGGAATATTTGTAAATCCGGTGGTTTCACCAGCAGTGCCCAAAAACAGAACACTGGTGAGGGTAAGTGTTATGGCTACCCACACCTTTAACCAGATAGATTTTGCACTGGAAAAATTCAGAAAGGTTGGTAAAAAACTGGGTATTATATGATAGAGGTTGTAGAGGCACCTTCAAAGAAAGAATTTGTCCTGTTTCCATGGAAGATTTACAAGAAACACAAATGCTGGGTTCCTCCTTTAATCAAAGAAGAAATAGAACTGTTGGACGAAAACAAAAACCCCTTTTATAAGCATGCAAAGATAAAGCTTTTTCTTGCCTATAAGGATAAAGAGGTGGCAGGAAGAATTGCAGCCTGTATAGATAAAAGGCATAATGAATATCATAAAGACAAGGTGGGTTTCTTTGGATTCTTTGAGTGTATAAATGATTTCAATGTATCAAGGGCATTGCTGGATGAAGCCTCTTCTTATTTGCGCCAGCAAGGCATGGATAGAATGAGAGGCCCTGTAAATCCATCTATGAATGATTCCTGTGGTCTTCTGATAAAGGGATTCTTTTCTCCCCCGGTTTTTATGATGCCATATAATCCCCGCTACTATATAAATCTGTTAGAAAACTACGGATTGAAGAAGGTAAAAGATCTGTATGCCTACTACCTTTCTACACTAACAAAGCCTGATGAGAGGCTCATTCGCATAGGAGAAAAGATAAAGAAAAGATTCAATATTTCCTTGCGTTATTTTTCTAAAAAAGCCCTTAAGAGGGATGTGAATATAATTAAAGATATTTATTCTCAGGCCTGGAAAGACAACTGGAGTTTTGTTCCTCCTACCGATGAGGAGATAGCATATACCGCGAAAAGATTGAAGAACATCGTCCCTGAAAAATTTATCATCTTTGCTGAAAAAGAAGGAGAACCATGCGGATATTCGCTTATCCTTCCGGATTTCAACCAGGCCTTGAGGGTAATCAATGGAAAAATAACGGTTTTTAATTTTTTAGAATTTTTATCTGCTTTAAAAAAGATAAACAACTGCAGGCTTATTACACTGGGTATCATTGATAAATATCGCCGCTTAGGTATAGATTTACTCCTTTACTTAGAGAGTTTCAAGGTGGTGGAAGAAAGCGGATATGTAGGAGGGGAACTCTCCTGGACACTGGAGGATAATCTCTCTATCAACAAACCCATAGAAGAAAAGATGAATGCAGAACTGTATAAGGTCTACAGAATATATGAGAAAGAGATTTAGCTATTTTGCTTTTATAACTTTTGTTTTCATATAATCCTGCAATACTTCTGGAATCACCACTGAGCCATCTTCCTGCTGATAGTTTTCCAAGATCGCAATCACCGTTCTTCCTACCGCCAACCCCGAACCATTCAGGGTGTAAACATACTCTGTTTTCTTGCCACCTTTTCTCCTGAATCTTATATTTGCTCTCCTGGCCTGAAAATCTAAACAGTTTGAACAGGAAGAAACCTCTCTAAATCTGTTTTCCCCGGGCAGCCATACCTCTATATCGCAGGTTTTTGCACTGGAAAAACCTATGTCCCCAGAACACAGCAAAACTACACGATACGGGATTTTTAAAAGTCTCAGTATTTCCTGAGCATCTTCTGTAATTTCTTCCAGTGCTTTGAAAGAATCTTCCGGTCTTGTAAATTGCACCAGTTCTATTTTGTTAAACTGATGCTGCCTCATTATACCCCTTACATCTCTGCCATAAGAACCTGCCTCTCTACGGAAACAGGCCGACCAGGCTACATATTTCAATGGCAATGCTTCTTCCTTTAATATTTCGCCTCTATGCAGATTTACTAAAGGAACTTCTGCAGTGGGGATGAGGTATTGTCCATCTGTTTCATATGCTTCTTCCTTGAACCTCGGTAGCTGACCGGTTCCTATCATTATCTCTTCGTTGACCAAAAACGGGGGAATGATCTCCGTATAGTTGTGCTTTTCAGTGTGTACATCAATCATAAAGTTTATCAATGCCCTTTCCAACTGTGCTCCATACCCTCTATACACTGCGAATCTGGGTCCGGAGAGTTTGGCTGCGGTTTTAAAATCCAGAATGTTTAATTTTTCTCCCAGTTCCCAGTGAGTCTTCGGCTTGAAATCAAAATTTGGTATTTCTCCCCATCTCTTTACCTCTACATTCTCTCTTTCACTCTCTCCTAAAGGCACATCATCATCAATAATATTGGGCACCAGCAGCCATTCCTTTAAAAACATGTCTTCCTTATTCTTCACATCTTCCTTTATCTTTCTGATTTCTACATCCATCTTCTTAGATTCCTTTTGGAGCTGCTCGGCTGATTGTCCTTTTCTCTTTATTTCTCCTATCCTTCTCGACATCTCCTTTTTCTCATGCAACAATATTTCCATTCGCTTTTTATCTTCTCTTATCTCTCTGTCCAAAAGAAAAAGCTTATCTATATCAACGGAATAGTGTCTTCTCTTTTTGATGTTTTCCTTTAAGAATTCCTTTTTTTCCCTCAAGACTTTTATATCTATCATTTATCCTTCAACAAATCCTTCAGATAATTGAGAAATTCAGGAGCAAATTTTCTGTCCTTCAGTGCATAATTTACAGTAGCCTGTAAAAATCCCATTTTATCTCCACAATCATATCTTTTCCCCTCAATTTTACATCCATAGAGGGGTTCTTTTTGTATAAGGAGTTTTAAAGCATCGGTGAGCTGGATCTCCAGTTTATCTTCATTACTCTGTTTAATCAACTCATCCAAGCAAGAAAATATCTGTGGGGTGAGAATATATCTGCCTACAATAGCCAAATTACCAGGGGCATCCTCTGGTTTTGGTTTCTCTACCAAATCCTCTATTTTAACTATATTCCCTTCAACTTCCTTTCCTTTTACTATACCGTATTTACTTACGTCCTTTCTTCTTACCTCCTGCAATCCAACAATGGAACAGCCAGATTTCTCAAACACCTCCAGCATCTGCTTGATGGCACTCTTTTCAGCATCAATAATATCATCGGCTAAGATAACCACGAATGCTTCATTCCCTACTACTTCCTTTGCTCGCCAGATAGCATGACCCAATCCTCTGGGTTCTCTTTGCCGGACATATATATAATCTGCCATATAAGATATTTTTCGCATCTGTTTCAATATGGATACTTTTCCCTGTTTTCTTAAGTAGTATTCCAGCTCAAAGCCAATATCAAAATAATCTGCAATTGCCCTTTTCCCCCGACCCGTAACCAGTATAATCTGCTTTATACCCGCATCTACAGCCTCCATTACACCGTAATGAATCAATGGCTTATCGACTAAAGGAAGCATCTCCTTGGGTGAAGATTTTGTGGCAGGAAGAAATCTTGTCCCAAATCCTCCCACCGGAAAAACAGCTTTTTTTATCTTCATTTTAACGCCTCATCTATTATTTCCAATGTATGCTTTACCTTTATATCATCCCTTCCTTTTATATGCAATGCTTCTGCTACTTGCATAATACATCCACAGCAACCGGTGGCTACTGTATCTGCATCTGTCTCCATTATAGACTCCGCCTTTTTCAGGCCAATCTTTAAAGAGGTTTCTCTAAAATCCACACTGAACGAACCTGCATTGCCACAACATGTGTCCGCATCTTTCATCTCTACAAACTTTACACCACTTATAGCACTTAAAAGTGCGCGCGGTTCTTGTTTAACCTTTTGTGCTCTACCCAGGTGACAGGGATCATGATATGTAACTGTCCTTTCTTTTATCTCTGTTTTCCTTAACAACTCCTTTAAGGGGGTATGATCATGCAGATATTTTTCGCTACTGATTACAAGCCCGGAAAATCTTTTTGCCTTTTCCAAATATTCTCCATCTTCTATATAGGAAAACAATCTTTCATATTCAAACTTCATGGTTGAAGCACAGGTAGGATCAATAACAACAACGAAATCTACATCTAAAGCATTAAACAGATCTATATTTTTTTTAGCCAGTTTTACAGGGGTGTCGATCAAACCGGAAAAATACAGCGGTCCTCCACAGCATGCCTGTTCTTTGGGAATAAGAACTTCAATATTCAGTTTTTTGCAGATTCTAATAAATGCATCGCCAATTTCTCTATAAGCATAATTTACACCACAACCAGGAAAGACGGCAATTCTTCCATTTTTCCCTTCAATATGTGATGGATATCGTTCTAAAAAGGTCTCACCCACAACAGGGAGAAGCAGTCTCTTTCTCTCTATAAGTTTTGAGCCTATGCGAGGAGAGATGCTTTCTCTCGGTGTTTCCAGATGTTGAACAAATAAGATATTGTGCAGAAGGTTTACTGTTTTAGCTGAAAGATCCATCGTTTTTCTATTTTTCATAACCAGAGATAGAATGCGCTTATAGAAGGGTATACCATATTCCTGTGTGTTTTTTATCCGGGCAAAAATCATGGCTAAATCTGTTTCTGCTTTATTGGGGCAGGCTTCTACACATGCTGTGCACAGGAGGCATTTCCCTAAGTATTCTTTTGCTTTTTTACTGGAAAAATCTATGTTACCCTTTAAAAATTCCTCTACTAAAGTGATGTGTCCTCGAGCTACATATTGTTCTTTTTTTTCTTCTCTAAATACAGGACATACAGATCTGCACAGACCGCATTTTACACATGTTTCCCATTTTTTGTCTATCATAGCTTCATCTTATGAGGATTGAGTATGTTATTTGGATCTAATGCTCTTTTAATTTTTCTAAATATTTCAATTGACTCCTTTCCCAGCTGTTTTTCTAAAAAATCCTGTTTTGTTATCCCTATACCGTGCTCACCGGAGATAGAACCTCCCATGCGGATCACCGTTTCAAATATCTCCCTCATTGCATCCCTCGCTCTTTTTTCTTCCTCACTTTTCTTTTTAAACATAATGTTGGTATGGATGTTCCCATCTCCAGCATGACCAAAGTTCACAATGGGCAAGTTGTATTTTTTTGAAATTCTCTGAGTGGATTCAATCATCTCAGGCAAACTGGCTCTGGGAACAACAACATCCTCATTTAATTTTCCATCTCTTATCCTGTTTAAAGAAGGCGATATGGATCTTCTTGCTCTCCACAGGAATTCCTCTTCCTCTTTGTCTTTTGCCATCTTTACATATTGAGCATTGTTTTTTTTACATACCTCTTCAATAAGGGAGAGTTCAGCTTCCACTGATTCTTTCCTGCCATCACATTCAATGATAAGCATAGCCTGAGCTTCCTCAGGTAATCCTATATGCAGGTAATCTTCTACCGCCCTGATGCAAGGTCCATCTATAAATTCCAGAGCAGAAGGAATAATCCTGTTCGCTATAATACTGCTCACGGTTCGAGCTGCTTCCCTCATATCTGAAAAGATGGCTTGAAGAACGCTTCTATAAGGAGGTAAGGGAATGAGCTTGAGGAACAACTTTGTGATAACAGCCAGTGTTCCTTCTGAACCTATCATCAGATCTTTTAGATTGTATCCTGCAACATCCTTCATATTTTTTGAACCTGAGATTACAATCTCACCGGTAGGAAATACCAGTTCCATGCCCAATACATAATTTTTTGTTACACCGTATTTTACCGCTCTCGGTCCACCAGCATTTTCTGCCACATTTCCTCCAACAGTGCAGTACTTATAGCTGGAAGGATCAGGAGGATAAAAGAGACCGAGTCTCTCTGCCTCCTGCTGCAGGTCGTAATTTATTACCCCTGCTTCAACGCAGGCTGTGAGATTCTCTGTATCTATTTCCAATATCCTGTTCATTTTTTCCATGGACAAACACACACCACCAGAGATAGGCAGGCTACCACCGGAAAAACCCGTTCCCGCTCCTCGAGGAACAACGGGCATTCTATATTCTGTGCAGAGTTCTAAAAGGTGAGAAATCTGTTCCGTATTCTCCGGGAAAACAACAAAATCCGGCAAATACGTACTCTGGGTAGCATCGTATGCGTAGTGTAACAGGTCTATCTTGTCTGCACTTACATTTTTCTTTCCTACGATTTCTGTCAGTTGTTTTAGCATTTTGTTTTTCATCTCAAGATTGCCTGTAATGTATCGTATAGAAGAACAAAGGGATGCAGATTTCCAATTGATATTCCTCTTAAAGATGCAAATTTACTCACCAGTGTTTCATACTCTTCTCTTTTGCTGTCCACGAGTTTCTGGACGTCTCCATTAAATTCTTTAACCGCCTTCATGGTAAGGGTGGAAGCGGCAAGAAAATAATTTTTTACCATCCATAACTGGGCCTTTCTATCCCACTCGTTGGTAACAGGTGCATTTTTCACATCTTCTATTATCTTTGAGATAAAAAATGTTTCCTTTATTTTAGTGATTGTTCCCACTACATCTTCAAGATCTTTTTGTAAGAGCTTTGAAATATTGAAGGCAGGGATGAAGTCCTCTACAAAATAGAATTTAGCAACCTCAAGAGCAACATCCTTATCTATTCCCTCCTTAATCAGTTCATCTGCCTTATCCAGAAATGCATCTTTAAATAGACCGCCAATGCATTTTTTATTAAATTCATTAAAACACTGTTTAGCTTCTTCAATATGCTTTTTATCCAAGGATATGTTCCTCCCAAACAGATAAATCTCCTGTGTGGCCATCAACTCTACAGACATGAACATATCCATGCACAATCTATAGATGAGATCTTGAGAAACCTTATTTTCCTCCTTAAATAATCTATCTCTTACATCTACAAGATTAACCAGCTCGTAGATATAGATAAGAGATTTGACAATAGTGGTATAGTCTGCATCGGTGGATAAGAATATCTTAAATAAAGAGGGCGAACCGCCATTGTTTATAAGGAGGTTTGTAATATAAGTAGATGCAATTTCCCTCTTTAAAGGATGTTTTCCTATCATTTCAGCGAAGTTTTCCCTTATGTAAGGAGGAAAATACAAAAGTGCATATTTATTTATAATACTTTCATCTATGGTATTTCTCTGAGTAATGCTGTTTTTAATAAGTATTTTCATGCAAGCCATAGCTATATACAACTCAGGTCTGGTAAATGAGATATTCTTGCTTAAACGGGCAAGGTATTCCTTCCTGGTGGGCAAGGGATATTCCTTAGCACTTAATATACCTTCCCTCTGCAGATATCGCAGTAGCTCATAAAATATATCCGGTTCTTCTTTTGCTCTTCTCTCATCCAATGAAATAGAGAAACTCTGCATATAGTTATGAACAATTACCCTCGAGACAACCTGTTCAGTAAGGTTTTCCAGTAGTTTATTTCTTTCATCCATATCTTTAATAAGACCTTCTTTCATTAAAATATGTAAGAAGATCTTTAAGTTTACCTCATGGTCGGACAGATCTACACCACCTGAATTATCCAGAGCATCTGTGTTTATCCTTCCGCCACCCATAGCATATTCAATGCGCGCCTTCTGCGTAAATCCTAAATTTCCTCCCTCTCCTACCACCTTTGCCTTAAGCTCATTGGCATTAACCCTTACACTATCGTTTGCTCTATCTTCTACTTCAGACTGAGTTTCTGTAGATGCTTTTACATAGGTGCCAATACCTCCATTCCACAAAAGATCAACATCTGCTTCTAAGATGAGTTTGATTATCTCTTCACCTGAAAGTTCATCTTGGTCGGTTTGAAGAAGAGATTTTGCCTCCTCAGATAACTTCACAGATTTTGCATTTCTACTGACTATGAATCCCCCCTTTGAAAGAAGGGATCTATTGTAATGTTTCCAGGAAAGGCACTGTTTAAACAGCCTCAATCTTTCTGCATAAGATTTTTCTTTATCCGGTGAAGGATCAACAAATATCTCCATATGGTTAAATGCAGCCTTTAACAATAGATTTGGTGAAAGAATCATAAAGTTACCGAATACATCTCCACTCATATCACCAATACCACATACGGATATTTCTTCTTTTTCTATATCTTTCCCCAATTCTCTAAAATGCCTCTTTACACATTCCCAGGCGCCTCTTGCGGTTATACCAATCTTCTTATGATCATAGCCGTATTTTCCCCCACTGGCAAATGCATCCTTTAGCCAGAAATTATACTCCCTGGAGATTTCATTGGCGATATCAGAAAAGGTGGCGGTGCCTTTATCGGCAGCCACAACTAAATACGGGTCTTCTCCATCGTAGCATACAACATTTTCGGGATGAACGACCTTGCCTCCTATGTAGTTATCTGTGATGTTCAATATGCCCCTGATTAGTGTTTTATACGCTTCCTTCCCGGAAGTTTCATTTCCTTTAATTATGAATCCTCCTTTCGAGCCGGTGGGTACAATCACACTGTTTTTTACTATTTGTGTTTTCATCAGGTCATCAATCTCTATACGAAAATCAGACGGTCGGTCACTCCATCTTATACCACCTCGAGCTATCTTTCCTGCTCGCAAATGCACCCCTTCCATAAAAGAAGAATGGACATACATCTCATAGAGGGGTTTTGGTAGCGGCATGGAGGTAATATTTTTACTGTTTATCTTAAAGGATATGTAATGTCTTTCTTTATTTAAGAAGAAATCCGTTCTCAAAATATTCTGTATAACATTGAATAAATTGTTTACAACACGGTATTCATGCACATCTTCAATATTAGAGAGTATAGATTCTATGTCTTTGCAAATTCTACTCTGTTTGTCTTGACTCAGGCTTTCGGGATTGAACTTAGCATAAAAGTATTTTACAAACAACACAGAAAGATTGCTGTACTTGAGCAAAACATTGTTTACGAGTTCTTTGCTTAACTTCTGATTTATCTGTAGAAGATAGTTTCTTAAAGCCCTCAATAGATCAATATCTTTGTAATTTAGGGAAGCCTTTACAGTCAGTTTGTTTAACACATCATCTTCTACCACCTTTTCCCATATCTTTTTAAAGTTTTCCTCAACTGTAGAGAAAAGTTTTTCATCCTGTTTTGTTTTGCCTGTGCTGATGTTAAATCTCTGTATATAGACGGTTTTTTCTATTTCTATCTCCAGAAAATCCTCGTATAAAACAGTTAATCCCAGATTTCTCAAAACAGGTAATATTTCATACAGTGGGATGCGCGAGAGGGAATAGATCTTAAAATATGTTTCTCTTTCCTTGTATATGCTTGCTTCTGTTGTCTTTGTTGAAAGGGTTTTCTCTACTTTCTCTATATCAAATGCCGCCTCGGAAGGCGTGGTATGAGATGTGTATTCTTCTGTGAGCTTTGGTGCATACTTTTTAAGAATAGAAGGGGCTTCTTCCCTTGAAAAGTACTTATGTATCTCCCTTCCAAATTCCTCCTGCCAGGAGGTGGCAATTTTCTGCACCTCTCTTTCTATGCTCTTAATATCTGGCAGCCTTTTTTCTCTCGATACTATATAATAATGTAATCTTATTATACGACTACTTTGAGTGATTGTATTATATTCTATATTGGCGGCATTAAATGCTTGCTCTAAAAAATATGTTATCTTATCCACCGTGGTGCGGCTATACAACCTATAGGGCAAAACAACAACCAGAGAAAATCCTCTTACTGAAGCGATAGGGACAATAAAAACATGCACCTGTTGCTCGGTTTCAGATGTAAGGAGCTTACGGATAATATCACCTAAGTCCCTTGTTTTTAATACAAACAATTCTTCTTTTGGCAGTGTGTTAAATATATCCGTTATATGTTGATATTCAAATGAGTTTTCTGGTATACCTTCTTCAAAAAGAACCCGATCCAGTTTAGATTTAAGGAAGGGAATACTGGATGCCCGTTCAATAAGGGCTTGAGGCATAAACATTCCCATAAACACATTACGTCTTACGATTTTCCCCTTTTTATCAAAGCAGGCAATGGATATGTAGTCCATGCGTGTCTTTCTATACACATTGCTTATAGCGTTCGTCTTATCAATTACAAACACTTCCCCTTTTTTTATCCTTTCCTGGGCAATGGGTGGTAGAATACCTATGTTTTTTTTCTGTTTAAATTTTGAATGTTCAACATCTCTTAAAATTCCCAATGCATCTTTCTCGTCTGCCTGCACGAATATTTCACCTTGTTCATGGATTATTCTGTAAGAGCGAAAACCCAGAAACAGGAAATTTCCCTCTAAAAGCCACAGTAGAAGAGATTTTGCATCTTCTATATCCTTTTCGCTTGTCTTTTCAAGATAAATAGGGTCATTTAGATTTCTCACAATGGATTTTAACTTTTGTTTCATCCTTTCAAAATCTCGTTCAGCAGCGAGGGATTCTTCAATAGCTTTCCTGATTTTTTCATTTATTTCTTTTTTCGCTAAATCTGGTATGTAGCTTACACATGCATATATAAGAAGCTCTTTATCTCCTATATCCAATGGACCCTGTATGGAGATTATGTTCCCATTTTTTTCCCTTTTTGCAGTGAATATGGGGTGGATAACAAATTCTATTCGCAGATTATACTCGGAAAACAAGGATGTAATGCTGTCTACAATAAAGGGATTGTTGCTTACCAGTATTTTAATTACAGAAAAAACATTCCCTTTAAATTTTTTGTCTTCTATCAGAATTCTTATAGACTCTGTTTTCTTCTCTATGAACGTAAGGGAATCTTCAACAACACTCCTGGCAACATCTTTATCTGAGGATAGCGCATATATTTTTAACCCTTTACCGGCAACATCTTTCCATTGTTCATATAAAGCTTCTTTTATCACAGCATATAAAAACTATCAAAATCTGCCTTTCTTTGCAATAGAGTTCTTGCTCCGGAGGATTTGACAATATTTGATGTTTCGTATATAGTGAAGTGTGAATATATCCTATAAGAAGTAAGGAGGAATTTTATGGAAGGAAAAGCAAAGATAACAGTGACAAAGCCTGATGAGGCTCCGTATCTGGCATCGTTTTCCCTCCTGCCTGCCGTAAAAAAGTTCCTGGATGCAGCGGGCATTGAAATTGAAATGAAGGATATCTCACTGGCAGGAAGGATACTGGCAAATTTCCCGGATTACTTGAAAGAAGACCAGAGAGTCCCCGATGACCTGGCTGAGTTAGGGGATAGAGTGTTAAATGATCCTGATCTCAATCTTATTAAACTGCCCAATATAAGTGCTGCAGTACCCCAGCTGAAGGCTGCCATAAAAGAATTGCAGAGTAAGGGATACAATGTTCCAGATTATCCTGAAGAACCTAAAACGGAAGAGGAAAAGAAATTACATGAGAGATATTCAAAGGTTCTGGGAAGTGCAGTTAACCCGGTGATAAGGCAGGGAAATTGTATTCGTATGATTCCTAAACCGGTTAAAGAAAGTGCAAAAAAATATCCAGAACTCATGGCAGGAGGAATGCCTCTAAAAGAGTGGAATAAGGACTCCAAAACTCATGTATCACATATGGATGGTGAAGATTTCTATGAGCATGAGAAGTCTGTAACGGTAGAAAAGGCAACAAAGGTAAAAATAGAGTTTACCGATGAGAACAGTAATACCTCTGTAATGAAGGAAGTACCGTTAACAGAGGGAGAAATATTTGATGGCACTTACATGAATGTAAGGGCTTTACAGAAGTTCTGCGAAGAGCAAATAAAAGATGCAAAGGAAAAAGATATTTTATGGTCAATACATCTGAAGGCCACAATGATGAAGGTTTCTGATCCTGTGATGTTTGGCTATGCAGTAAAAGCATACTTTAAAGATGTTTTTGAAAAACACGCCAAAACATTCAAGGAAATAGGTGTAAATCCAAACAACGGTTTAGCAGATTTGTATTTGAAGATAAAAGATTTACCAGAAGACAAGAGAAAAGAGATAGAAAAAGACATACAGGCTGTTTACGATAAGAATCCAGCAATGTTTATGGTTGATTCCAGTAGAGGTATTACAAACCTGCACTCGCCCAATCTTGTGATCATAGATGCTTCTCTACCCACTATTATCAGGGATGGTGGAAAAGCATGGGGCCCGGATAATAACCAGCATGATGTGAAAATAGTGATACCGGATAGATGCTATGCCACATCGTATGAAGAGATTGTTGAAGATTGTAAGAGAAATGGTGCTTTTGACAGGAGAACGATGGGAACACTTATAAATGTTGGGCTTATGGCAATGAAAGCAGAAGAGTATGGCTCTCATGATAAGACCTTTATGGCGCCATCCAATGGAACTTTTCGTGTTGTAGACGAGGATGGAAATGTGCTAATGGAACATAAGGTTGAAGAAGGTGATATCTGGAGAGGTTGTCAGGTTAGAGACATCGCAGTCAAAGACTGGGTGAAACTTGGTGTAGAGCAAGCAAGGAAAACAGGTTATTCTACAATCTTCTGGCTCGATGAAAACAGAGGTCATGATGCGGAGGTAATAAAAAAGGTAAATAAATACTTGAAAGACCATGATACAGCAGGGCTTGATATTCGTATAATGAAGCCTCAGGAAGCGATGAGAGTCACAGCAGAAAAGCTCAGAAAGGGTGAAAATGTAATAAGCGTTACGGGGAATGTTTTAAGAGATTACCTAACAGACCTATTTCCCATCACCGAAGCAGGGACAAGCGCAAAGGTGCTTTCTGTAATTCCATTGTTGGTTGGCGGTCTCCTGTCTGAAGCTGGTGCAGGTGGTTCTGCTCCCAAACATGCCCAGCAACTGATAGAAGAAAATCACTTAAGGTGGGATTCTACCGCTGAGTTTACAGCACTGATCTCGGCTTTAAGATTCATCGCAGAAAAATACAATCATAAGAAGGCAAGGATCTTGGCTGATACTTCTGAAGAAGCAGTAACCAAACTCTTACTCAATAAATTATGGCCAGGAAGGAAGGCCGGACAACATGACAATAGAGGAGAACATTATTACTTCATCAGATATTGGGCTGAGACTTTGGCAGAGCAGGATGAAGACGAAGAGCTTAAGAAAAAATTTGAAAGAGCCGCTAAGGAGCTCGCAGAAAATGAATCCAAGATAAATGAAGAACTCCTCGCTGTCCAGGGTCATCCTGCTGATATAGATGGCTACTACTTCCCTGATGAAGATAAGGTTACAAAAGTAATGCGAGCCAGTCCAACCTTAAACGCTATAGTGGATGCCATGTAATTTTAATATAGGGGGTAACAGATGGCTGAAGAACGATTGCCTGTTATAATCAACGAGAGCTTGTGTAAAGCATGCGGGTATTGTGTGGAGGTGTGTCCTAAGAATGTCTTAGAAATGGTGGAAGCATTGGATGTATGGATGGGAGCGATGGCAAAGGTTGTAAGACCGGAGAATTGTAATCGTTGCAAGATGTGTGAGATAATCTGTCCCGATTTCGCCATAGATGTTGCAGAAAGAGGTGTAGAGATAACATTCACAGATAGCCAGGGTAAAGTGGTTACGAAAACTAAATAAGGAGGAATAAATGGGGAGAATTGCGTTTTTAGATGCAAATGCCGCAGTAGCAGAAGCGGCAGTTATTGCTGGTTGTGGTTTTTATGCCGGTTATCCCATAACACCGTCTTCGGAGGTTCCAGAGACACTGGCCAAGATAATGCCGGAGAGGGGTGTTCCTTTTATTATGATGGAGGATGAAATCGCCAGTATAAATGCCTGTATTGGAGCATCTGCCTCCGGTGTAAAGGCTATGACCTGCACCAGTGGACCGGGTTTATCTTTAAAACAGGAAGCATTGGGTGAAGCCTGCATCATGGAAATACCACTGGTCCTGGTGGATGTTATGAGGGGTGGACCGAGCACCGGTCTTCCTACCCGACCTTCCCAGGCAGATATTATGCAGGCGAGATGGGGAACGCATGGTGATCATCCTATAATTGCCATTTCACCTTGCAATGCCCAGGAAGCAATATTTGAAACCATAAGGGCATTTAATCTGGCAGAAAAATTCAGACAACCCGTTTATATACTTACAGATGGCTTGCTTTCCCACCTGCACGCAAAGGTTTACTTGCCTGACCCGGAAGAGGTAGAGATTGTAGAAAGGGCAGCACCTACTGTTCCGCCGGAAGAATATTATCCCTTTGACTACAACTATGAAATACCACCCCTTGCTCCATGGTGGACAAAGGATGGAAAAAGCTACCGTTATCATATGTCCAGCTTAAATCATGATAAAACGGGTTTTCCCACCGTTGTTCCTCCCTTTATACAGTGGCAGGAAAAGCGTTTGATCAGCAAGATCATGAACCACATAGATGAGATAGAGAAGTTTGAGTATTACAAGATGGATGATGCAGAAACATGTGTTATTGCCTACGGTTCTGTAGCAGAGGCGGCTCGTGTTGCTATTGATGAAGCAAGGAAAGCAGGCATAAAAGTAGGTATGTTCAGACCTATTACCATCTGGCCCTTTGCAGAAAAGCAAATAAGGGATTTAAGAGAGAAAGTCAAGAGAATTATTGTGGTGGAGATGAATCTGGGTCAGTATATCTTAGAGGTTCAAAGAGCAGTAGCTGAAAAGATACCGATATATGGTGTGCTTCAGGCAGCAGGAATACCGATAAGACCGATACAGATACTTGAGAAAATCAAGAATCCAGAAAAGAGTGTGGAAATCTGCATGACTGAGGAAGAACTGAAGAAGTTTGGAGGAGGTGAGTAATGGCCAAGGTAAATTATGCAAACTATTTAAGAATGGAAAAGATGCCCCTTTACTGGTGCCCGGGATGCGGAGATGGTATTGTGCTAAAGGCTTATATAGAGGCAATAGATGAGTTAGGATGGGACAAGAATGATTGTGTTATGACCTCCGGTATTGGCTGTGCAGCTCGTGTCACAGGATATGTGGATTTTCATACCCTGCATACACTGCACGGAAGAGCTATTGCTACTGCAGTAGGGATAAAGATGTGTCATCCTGATAAACATGTGTTTGTCTTTGGTGGTGATGGTGATATAGCTCATATTGGCGGTAACCACTTTTTACATGCTGCCAGAAGAAATATAGATATTACGGTGGTTTTTATTGATAATTGGAATTATGGTATGACCGGTGGCCAGCATTCCTGTACCACTCCCTTAGGAGTAAGGGAATCTACAGCCCCCAGAGGCAGTTATGAACCACCAATAGATGCGGCTTCAGCAGCAATTGGAGCAGGGGCTACCTTTGTGGCTCGTGCTTTTGCAGGGGATGAGTTGCGTCTGAAAAGATATATCAAAGAAGGTTTAGTACATCACGGTTTCAGTATTATTGATGTCTTGTGTCCTTGTCCGGTTAACTTTGGAAGAAGAAACAAGCTGGGCGATCCTGTAAAACTAATGAACTACCTGAAGAGCCTGTGTGTTCCTAAAGAAAAAGCAGAAAAGATGAGTCCGGAGGAGCTGGAGGGAAAATATGTAACGGGAATTCTTCATGTGGATGACAAAAAGATAGAACTCACAGATTCCTATAAGAACTTAGTAGCTAAAGCGCAGGCCAGCGATGAGTACTGGGCAAGATATGCAACGGGAAGATTGAAAGAGGAAGACAAATATCCTATAACAAGGGAGGAACTAAAAGGGCTTTATCCTTACGATGTAGAAACTCCACTAAAAAAATGGAAAAAATTATAATAAAAAGAGGTAAAAAAAATGGGATATCGTTATGAATTGAGATTTGGAGGAGTTGGAGGCCAGGGTTCATTAACGGCAGGAACAATGATAGCAGAGGCTGCCGTTTTTCATACCAAATACTATGCTACACAGGTGCCCACCTATACTTCCCAGGTGCGTGGAGGAAAAGCAAAAGCAGATATAATTATATCCGATGAACCCATTACATTTTCCGAAACTACAAATGTGGATTTCTTCATGACCACTCACCAATCTGTTTATGATGCCTATAGAGGGGATTTAAAAGAAGGGGCGATAATACTTGTTGATCCTGCGCTGGTAAAAAATATACCTGACGAAGATAGAAAGAAATATAAAGTTTATGAATACCCTCTGATATACACAGCAAAACATGAAATAGGCAATGTAGTTACAATGAATGTGCTGGCAGTAGGGGTGTGTATTGGATTAACTCATGTTCTGGATAAGGAAGCGGTAAGAGAAGCGATAAAAGACAGGGTTCCTCCTGCCTTTTTAGATCTGAATATGAAAGCTTACGATTTAGGTCTGGAGGTAGGAGAAAAATTTAGAAAGGAAGGACCAACAAAAAAGTAAGGTAAGTTTGATGAGCGGCTTATGAATTACTCATAAGCCGCTTTTCTATTTTAAATATGGAACCGGAGATCTGGTTTACAGAAAAACACACGCATTTTACAGGGATTACTTTTAAGGTGGGTACCGTTTTATATACGGGGAAAAGTAAGTTTCAACGGATAGATGTTTTAGATACACCGGAATACGGGCGTGTGCTTTTACTGGATGGTCTGATAATGTTTGCAGAAAGGGACGAGTTTGTCTATCATGAGATGATTACCCATGTACCCCTTTTCTCCCATCCCGATCCAAAAGATGCTTTACTCATAGGTGGTGGAGATGGAGGAGTAATCAGAGAACTCGTCAAACACGCCTATTTAAAAAGAATAGACCAGGTGGAAATAGATGAAGAGGTTATTCGTATAGCAAAAGAGTTTTTTCCCGCCATGTCCAGTGGTTATAAAGACAGCAGGGTAAATGTAAAGATAGGCGATGGAAGTGAATATGTAAAAAACACAAATAATAAATATGATGTTGTGATTGTGGATTCTACAGATCCTGTAGGTCCTGCAGAATGTTTGTTTAAAGAAGATTTCTACAGAAACGTTTATGGTATATTAAGAGAGGACGGGTTTATCTCTATTCAGTCTGAATCACCGTTTTTTGATATGAACTGGACTTCTGCTGCTGTAACAAACTTAAGAAGGGTATTTCCTGTTGTAAAGACCTATCTGTGCTTTATTCCCACCTATCCCGGTGGCATGTGGAGTTTTACCATCGCCTCTAAGATATACGACCCTGAAGACATCAGGAATGAAAGATTTAAAGAGATGGATTTAAAATACTACAACAAAGAAATCCATAAAGCCTGTTTTGCTCTCCCTAATTTTGTTCGTTCTAAGCTTTAAGGTACTCTATCAGCCTTTTTATGCGGGATAAAGCCTCATTTTTACCCAATATCTCCAGCATTTCAAAGATACCCGGACTTATTGTCTTTCCAGTCAGAGCAATTCTTACCGGCTGGGCAACTTTTATGAGTTTTAAATCATACCTTTTTGTGATTTTATCAAATACACCCTTTATACTCTCAACATCAAAACTTTCCAAATATCCGAGATTCTCATACAACTCTTCTAAAATAGACAATACTTCTTTCTTGCAGTATTTTTTAACACCCTTTTCTTCATACTCCTGCGGCGGTTTAAAATAGAACAACATATCACGGGCTAATGTTTTTAGGGTTTGGGTTCTTACACGCACTGTATCCACCGCCTTTTTTATATATGCTTCGCTAAACCTCTGTTTAATATTTTCTTCTAAGAACAACCTCTCTATAAAAGGCTTACTGTAGATATATATCTTTTCCAAGGGTAATGTCCTTAAATAATATTCATTTAGCCACAAAAGTTTTCCGGGATTGAATATGGCAGGAGACAGGTGCAGGTGTTTAATATCAAAATACTCTATAAGTTCCTTCAGGGAAAATATTTCTTTATCTCCATACGACCATCCCAAGCGGGCTAAATAGTTTATCAATGCCTCTCTTACATATCCTTCATCTCTATATTCTAAAACAGATTTTGCTCCATGTCTTTTGGAAAGCCTGCTTTTATCTTCTCCCATAATCAGTGGTATGTGTATAAATTGAGGGACTTTAAGATTGAGCAGCCTGTACAAAACAATTTGCTTTGCTGTATTGGTTAGATGGTCATCTCCTCTTACAACATGCGTTATTCCCATCTCAAAATCATCTACTACATTTGCAAAATTGTACATGGGAGAACCATCCGATTTCATGATGATAAAATCATCAAATTCCGAATATCTGAATCTAATATTACCCCTCAAACCATCCTCAAAAACTATATCTTCCTGAGGCAACTTTATCCTTACCACAAAAGGCTTGTCCAAGATCTGTTTTATGTTCCTGCAATGACCGTCATAATGTGGCTTTTCTCCCCTTTTTCTCTGTTCTTCTTTCACCTTATTCAATCTTTCTTTGGTACAATAACACCTGTAAGCCTTACCCTCTGCAATCAGTTTTTCCGCATACCTTTTATATACATTCAATCTATGAGATTGAAAAACGGTCTTATCGGGCATCAAACCTGTCCATCTCAAAGATTCCATGATATCTTCTGTGAACTCTCTTTTTGAGCGGATTCTGTCCGTATCCTCTATTCTCAGTAAAAAATCCCCTCCTTCGTGTTTGGCAAGCAGAAAATTAAACAGAGCTGTGCGCAAACCCCCTAAGTGTAAATTACCGGTGGGACTGGGAGCGAATCTTGTCCTAATCACTTTTTTTCTCCTTTCCGGGATAGATAATCACCCTTACCCTCTTCTTTCCGCCTTCCACTACAGTATAGTCCTCGTTTAAAAAAATGATGATTTTTTCACCATGCAGTTCTCGCAGTTCAGAACCCTTTTGTTCGGCAGAGGCATTTCCTTCTAAAATGATCTTCTGCTCTTCGTCAATATAGGTAGCCCTATCACCCCTTGCCACCTCGCCGGGTTTTCTTATAACAACATCGCCTGTACATACAATCTTCTCCACATCTCCTGCTTTTTTGCCCTTGTAAACATCCATCTTATCTGCTTTTATCTTTAATTCTCCTCTTGTAACCACTACATTACCCGTAAAGATATATTTCCCCTCCTCGTTATAGGCGATAAGTTTGTCAGATGTAATATGAATGGGGACTTTGTTTGTTTTAAGCTTCTCCTTCAGATTTTCAGCACCTGCCACTTGTAAAGATAACAGTATAAAAAAGATAACGACAAGTTTAAATTTCATCTTCTATCCTTTTCAAAAGATTTATTGCCTTTTTCACTGCCTTTGCCCTGTGGCTGATTTTTTCTTTAATTTCAGGTATTTCAGCAAATGTTTTGTTCCAACCCTCCGGCATAAATACAGGGTCATATCCAAAACCTCTATTCCCTCTCTCTTCAAATGCAATGTATCCATCACATGTCCCCTCTACAGTGTAAGTCTTCCCTTTTCTGGTAGCGATAGCAATACAACATACGAAATGTGCTTTCCTTTCATTCAGATTTCTTAAATGTTTCATTTCTTCTAATAATTTTTTTCTATTTTCTTTATCATCACCTCCATATCTCGATGAAAGTATTCCCGGTCTTCCACCCAAGGCATCCACCACCAATCCCGAATCATCCGAAAGCGCCGTTATATCGTATTCCTCTGCATAGAATCTCGCCTTTATTATTGCATTCTCGCAAAATGTTTTCCCGTTTTCCTCTATTTCATAAGGCAAAGATGGTGCATCCACTATCTTCCATCCAAATGGAGAGAGTAAAGCCTTTAACTCTTCTATCTTGTGCCTATTTTTTGTAGCTAAAAGTATCTTTTTACTTTCCAAATGCTTTTTTCCAGTCGTTTAAAAATCTTTCAATTCCAATGTCCGTTAAAGGATGGTGAAAGATTTTCTCTAAAACCGCAGGAGGAACAGTAGCGATATCTGCTCCTGATTCCGCCGCCTCTACTATGTGTCGTGGATGCCTGATACTGGCAACGATGATTTCTGTTTGAAAATTGTAATTGACAAAGATTGTCCTTATTGACCGTACAATATCCATTCCAACATGACTGATATCATCCAGTCTTCCTATAAATGGACTCACAAACCTGGCACCGACCTTTGCTGCAAGTAAGGCCTGTGAAGGAGAAAAAACCAAAGTTACATTTACATTTATCCCTCTCCGGGAAAGTATATGAGTGGCTTTTATTCCCTCTCTGGTCATGGGTATCTTTATCGCTATATTAGGTGCAATATCCGCCAATTTTTTTGCCTCTTCTACCATTCCTTCCGTATCCAAAGAGAGCACCTCCGCACTGATCGGGCCTTTCACAACAGAAGATATCTCTTTGATCACCTCTTCAAAATTCTTTCCTTCTCTGGCTACCAATGAAGGATTCGTAGTCACTCCATCTACAATCCCCAAATCCGCATATTCTTTTATTTTTTCTATATTTGCCGTATCTATGAAGAATTTCATCTCCCCTTCTCCTTTTCAGTCAGTTTCTTCACATGTATCATTTTTATCCTCCGTTTATCTGCATCCAAGACAGTAAAATTGTATCCGTCTGCAGACAGCATCTCACCCTTATGGGGGATATACCCCAACCTCTTTATTACAAAACCTCCTATGGTTTCATAATCTTCTTCTCTTTTTATATTTAGTTTTAAATCCTCGTTAATTCTATCTACCTCTGCACCTCCGTTAATTATATACTCATTTTTCCCCTGGATATGGAAGTATGGCTTAGATTTATCGTACTCATCTTCAATTTCGCCCATAATCTCTTCCACGCAGTCTTCAACAGTAACCATACCTGTTATTCCTCCGTATTCATCCACAATCATCGCCATAAAGATACCATTTTTTCTCATCTCATAAAACAGATCATCTACCCGCATATATTCGGAAAAAAATTGTGCAGGCTGAATGAATTTCTTAATACCTTCCTTCTCATCTGCTGCCTTGATTAAATCATAGATATTTATTATGCCAACAATATTGTCTATTCTTTCTCTATATACGGGGAAACGGGTAAATCCCGTTTCTTTTACCAGCTTTACCATCTCTTCAACAGTTGAGGTTTCCTTTACCAGCTTTACCTTAACCAGAGGCACCATTATTTCTCTGGCATATTTCTCCCCGAATTCAAATATATGCTTCAAAAACCTGTGTTCTTCACTGCTTATCTCACTTTTTATGTACTTACTGTTCAACAGCGTTTTGAAATCCCTCCGAGATACTTTGTATCTTTTGAAAAACCTGGTTGGCGTAAGTTTCAAAAGCGCATTGGCAGCCGCAGATACACAGAAGATAAGGGGTGAAAGGATTTTTCCCATAATATACAAAAAATACACACTCTTTGTAGACAGAGAAATAGGAAATGTTCTAAACACACTCTTGGGTATCAATTCGCCGAATAGTAAAATAACAGGGGAAATGATGAGTATAGAATACAGTCCTTCACCTAAGTATTTTGTCATGAGGTATGTGGCTATAGAGGTTGAGGTAACAACACTCAGGTCTGTTATAGAAAGGGTGGTGGAAAGAAGTTTGGCAGGAGTTTTAAGGTAGTTTTTTATAATCTGTGCACCCTTGACACCTCTTTGGGAAAGGACATCTAACCTTAATGAATTGGCGGAAATAATACCTATTTCCGTTCCAGATGAAGTAGCTTCTATAAGAACACAGAAAACGATGATAAGAATTAAAATGATATCCACAATTTAAAAATAGCAATTTTGAAACACGAAGTCAAACATACAATTGACTTCCTTGCTTTTGTTATAGTAATATAATTAAATCTATGGTGGAAGAGATGAGCTTTGAAGAGGCACTGAAGAGATTGGAAGAAATAGCAGGAATATTAGAAAAAGGAGATGCATCCCTGGATGAAACCTTGAAATTATTTGAAGAGGGAATGAAGCTCTCTAATTTTTGTCAAAAGAAACTTACAGAGGTAGAAAACAAGATAAAACTTATCGTTCAAAGAGAAGGGGAAGTCAGTCTTGAGGAATTTAAACCCTGATTTTCTCACTGAATACAAAGACAAGGTAAACAGATATTTAGAAGAAATCTTTCAGGAAAATCCCTTCTATCCTCCTCTATTTAATGAAGCAATGAAATATGCAGTTTTTACAGGAGGAAAGAGGATAAGAGCAGCTCTTGTCCTCTCTACAGTGAAGCTCTTTTCCAATTATGAAATTGGATTACCCTTTGCTGCATCTATAGAACTGATCCATACTTATTCCCTCATCCATGATGATTTGCCATCCATGGACAACGACGATTATAGAAGGGGGAAACCATCCAGTCACAAGGTGTTTGGAGAAGAATTGGCCATTTTAGCTGGTGATGGATTGGGCACTTTCGCCTATGAAATAATGGTTGAAAAAGGCCTGAAAGTTACAAGTAAAGAGAATGTGCTGAAGATAGTAAGAGAGGTGAGTCATGCCTCAGGTCCATGGGGAATGGTAGGCGGACAGGCAGCAGATATCCTTGTTGCTAAAAAAAGAATAAAAGTGGAGGATAAAAGGGAAATGGTCAAGTTTATCCACACCCATAAGACACAAAAACTCATTGCTGTATGCCCAACGATCGGTGGAATATTAGGTCATTGCAATAGTGATGAGCTCCACCACCTCAAAAGTTATGGAGAAAAGATTGGCCTTGCCTTTCAAATCATGGACGATGTATTAGATGCAGGAAAAGAAGAAAATACTTTGACTTTCCCCAAGGTCTACGGTATAGAGAATTCGAAACAGATTGCCAGAAAACTGGTGGAAGAAGGGAAAGAACAGTTGACGATGTGGGGAGAGAAAGCAAGGGAGCTTTCAGATATAGCTGATTTGATTATCGAAAGAAGTAGCTGATGATATAAAAATTCTGAAGGAGAACTCTTATGAAAAGGGAAGCCAGAATTTCAAGGAAAACAGAAGAAACAGAAGTAGAGATAAGTTTATGTATAGATGGAAGTGGAAAGGCAGAGATTTCCACACCTGTAGGTTTTTTAAATCATATGCTGGAAACTGTAGCCAAACACAGCAACTTTGATATAAAAGTTCAGGCCAAAGGTGATGTAGAAGTAGATTTTCATCACACTGTAGAAGATATAGGTATCGTTCTGGGAAAAACCTTTTTGAAAGCGTTGGGTGAAAAGAAGGGAATAAAGAGGTTTGCATCTGCCATCGTTCCTATGGATGATGCATTGACACTATGCAGTGTAGATATCGGAGGAAGACCGTATCTCTATTATAATCTGAATGTAAATGGAAAATTGGGGAATATGGATGTAGAAGTAATAGAGGAATTTTTTCGTGCCTTTTCATATAATGCATTGATTAATCTTTACATAGATGGTCTGCATGGGAAAAATGCTCATCATATCATTGAATCTGCATTTAAAGCATTTTCCTTAAGCTTAAAAGAAGCGGTAAGAATAGAAGGAGAAAACATTCCATCTACAAAGGGTGTGCTCTGAAGATAAAGGTAGCTTTCGCAACCCTGGGATGTAAGGTAAATCAATACGAAACAATGTGTATGAAAAGCAGATGTGAAAAGAGGGGTTTTTATTTTACCTCAATCAACGAAAAGGCAGATGTGTATGTAATCAATGGCTGTTGTGTAACCTCACGAGCAGCTTACGAGACAAGGCTGCTCGCAAAAAAAGCATTCCAAAACAATAAACAGGCAAAGGTCATAGTTTGTGGCTGTCCATCCTACATGCAAAGAGAAAGGGAAATGCTGAAAGAGATAGGTGTTCATTTCATCTTAGGACATTCCTACAAACATGAGATACCAGATTTTATCTTAAGGGCTTTAAACGGTGAAAGTGGTGTATTTGCAGATGAGGGTTCTAAATCTTATGTGGATGAATCTGTTCTCTGCCGATTTGGCAATAGAGCCCGCGCATTTTGCAAAATAGAGGAAGGTTGTAACTTCCATTGCACATTCTGCATTCTTCCCATGGTAAGAGGAAAAGAAAGGAGCAAAAGTATAGAAAATGTTCTTAAAGAGATAAGATGCCTGGTAACATCTGGTCATAAGGAAATCGTGCTTACAGGAACAAATATCGGCAGTTATCGTTTTGGTTTTAAAAAACTCCTTAAACTTGTTGAACAGATGGATGGTGAGTTTAGAATTCGCATAAGCTCTATCGAACCCGTATACATAGATGACTCATTAACAGACATTCTGAAAGAAAGTAAAAAGATTGTCAACCACATGCATATTCCCTTGCAGAGTGGCAGCGAAAGGATTTTAAAACTGATGGGTAGACCCTACAGGAAGGAGGACTACTACGATATTGCATGGAGGCTAAGTAAACTGGGTATTGCGCTGGGAACGGATGTCATCGTAGGATTTCCTACTGAAACAGACGAAGATTTTGAGGAAACAAGAGCATTTATTGAAAATTTACCTCTCCAATATGCGCATGTCTTTGTTTATTCCAGAAGGGAAAATACACCAGCAGCATCCCTCAAGGGAGAGGTAAATGGAAGGATAGCGAAAGAAAGAAGCAGGATCATAAGAAGGATAATCGCTTCAAAAAATTACGCATTCCGAAAGAGCTTAGAGGGGAAAAAAGTGGAAATAATTACAGAACCCACAGAGGTTCTAATAAATGGGAAAGTTTATAGAAAGGGTGTTTCTAAGGAATATGTATCCGTCCTTGTTCCTTCATCCATTCCTCCTTACGAAAAGATAGAGGTGAAAATTTCTCATGCAGATTATAGTTTCACATTTGCAGAATTGAGTCAATGAAGAAAAAGCGTAAACCCTTTGATGATAAAAGGGATAAAATTGTGTTTCTTGGCACCGGTGGAGGAAGGGTTGTTGTTTTTTCACAGGTGAGAGCATCAGGTGGTTTGTGGTTTCAGTTGGACGGCACGATATTTGTTGTTGATCCGGGACCAGGAGCCTTGGTGAAAGCAACGAGCATGGGCATAAACATGGAAAAATTAAGGGCTATCTTCATTTCACACAGACACCTGGACCACTGCGCGGATGTAAACAGTATCATTCTGGCGATGACAGATGGAGCCAGAAAGAAGAAAGGTATAGTCTTCGCACCTCCAGATGCTATAGATGAAGATTCTGTAATCCTGGAATACTGCAAAAATACTGTAGAAAACATAATAAGGTTAAAACAAGGAGGAAAATACAAAATAGATACCATCTCTCTATATACTCCTATAAGATTTATTCATCCTCCCCAGACATTTGGTGTTACAATAGAAAGCGAAAGATATACCATATCCTATATTACAGATACATTATGGTTTGACGAATTACCCCGGATCTTTCAGGGTGATGTGGTCATTATGAATACCGTCTTTAAGGAACCAAGGAAAGGTTTTTATCATCTATGCATTCATGATGTGGAGAAGTATCTCTCTGTATATAAACCAAAAATATTGATTCTCAATCACTTTGGTATGGCATTTTTACGAGCAAAACCATGGGAATGGGCAGAGAGAATTTCAAAACAATTCAATACAAGAGTCTTAGCAGCATGGGACAATATGATTTTTGATTTAGATGAGGAAACATGAAAATAGGAATCCTGATAAATCCAAAGGCTCGAAGATTTAATCCAAAACAGGTTCACACCATTGCTTCTTACTTCAGAAGAAAGGGACACCATATAAGGGTTGCGTTCATCAAAAGAAGGGGTGATGGAGAGATAATAGCACGCTCTTTAGCAGGAGATGGTTTTGATGTTGTAGCTGCCTGTGGTGGTGATGGAATAGTCACCGATGTAGCAGAAGGACTAATTCACACCAACACTGCACTGGCAGTTTTACCTGCAGGAACAACGGACGTCTTTGCACAAGAGATGGGAATACCCAGAAATGCTTTAAAGGCAAGCCTGCTGATAGAAAAAGGCTTAAAAAAGAAAATATACACTGGAGTAATAAACGGAAACAGGCATTTCTTGGTTATGTGCGGCGTAGGTTTTGATGCTATGATTATAAAAACTGTAAGCAACAGGTTTAAAAAACGATGGGGTAAACTCTCTTACATCTCCTCAGGACTATTTCATATGCTCAAATACCATGGAAAACAAATAGATGTAAAGATAGATGGAGAAAAAGAAAGATGTTTTACGCTTATAATAGGAAATGCAAAAAGGTATGGGGGTAGTTTTAGTGTTACACCTCATGCCAGTGTTTTTAGAGAAAAACTCGATGTATGTATGTTTCGCGGAAAGGGAATGGGTTATGAAGTTTTATTTCACGCCTTGCTTATAGTGTTAAGCTTTCACTTAAAGTTAAAATCTATAAAATATCAAAGTTTTGAAAAGATGGAAATCCTTACACCTGGTATACCTGTTCACATAGATGGAGATTTCTTTGGTTTCACGCCCTTAACTATAGAAATAGAAAAGGATTTATTGCCCGTTATCGTCCCTCAATAATTCATCGGCATCGGTTTCTCCAAGTTTGAATGGATTTTCAACCACAATCAAAATCTCTTTCTCATTCTCAAACGCCGTGGGATGCAACATACTCTGTATAAAGAGATAACCGCGAGTATTACCTGAACTATCACTTATTACATAAATAGAAGAGGGTTTGTCCACGGTTTTTATAAATTTTCCTGGTCTATCTGTAACAATCCCTGTCCTTTCAGCCCTTGCCATATAAAATGAAAGTGTATAATTATCATCTATTTTATCCAGTAAAACAGCATTATTCTCTCCCATTCCCCACATTTCCAGCTCCGGATCCGAAAGTACAGAAATTCTATATTTATCCTTTTGAACTTGAGAGAGGTTTATCTCCTGCAAAGTAACATATCTGTACCTGCAGCTTAGCACACCAGCAGACACTATCAACATCAGAGATATAATTATAATTTTCTTATAATGTAGCATTTATCTTATGCCACATTTTGTCTATAACTTCCTTTATAGAGGGACAAACATCATATGCAATTTCTTTGTTCATTAAAGCTTCATCTACACATCTTGTAAATGGAATCTCTGCTAATACCTCAATTTTGTTTTGTTTGCACCAACTTTTTATCTCTTCGCTTTTTTCCTTGTTTATATCACATTTATTGACAACAACCCCTGTCTCTATGTCAAAATTGTTACATAATTGCCAGACCCTCTTCAAGTCGTGAACACCCGATATTGTAGGTTCAGTTACAACTATTGCTATCTGTGCCCCAGAGAGAGCAGAAATGACCGGACAGCCAATACCTGGAGGACCATCCACCAGTATATATGGTATATCCTCCTCTTCGGCAATAGTATGCGCTTCTTCCTTCACCCTCGCTACCAAGCCTCCCGAGTTCTCAGCACCGGGATTAAGTCTTGCATGAACCATCTTTCCATGTTTTGTATTGGAAACAAACCATTTACCTACAATTTCATCTACGATGGTAATAGCTCTTTCCGGACATACTAAGCTGCACAGAGTGCATCCTTCACATTTCATGGGATTTACAAAATACTTATCTTCTCTTCTGCAGATGGCATCAAATCGGCAATATTTTTCACATAATCCACAGCCTGTGCATTCTTCTTCATCTATAACTGCTGATTGCCCACCTGTAAATTCTTCCTGCTGTAAAATCTCAGGAGTTAAAAGTATAAACATGTCCGCTGCATCCACATCTGTATCCACAATAATCTTTCTTGGTATTGCGCATGACAAACAACTAACAATAGTCGTTTTTCCTGTACCTCCTTTTCCACTGACAACTACAATTTCTTTCATATCCCCAATCTCTTCTTTAAGGACAGAAACAATCCCT
>JAGGSF010000101.1 GCA_021159235.1 Deltaproteobacteria bacterium
AACACAAACTGGTTCCCTTTGGTGAGTTCATACCATTCCATTCCATAGCAAATCACATTCCCTTCATAAAGAATTTCACAGAAAATATAAAGGACTACTCAAAGGGAAAGGATTTTACCCCTTTTGTTATAGATTCACATAAACTGGGCATCCTAATCTGCTATGAATCAGAATTCGAAAGCCTTTTCAGAAAATGGATGAAAAAAAATGTGGATGGAATAATAATTATAAGCAATGATGCCTGGTACAGGGGGAGTATTTTGCCCTATCTTCTATACAAAACCTCTATTATAAGAGCAGTTGAGAATAGAACCTGGATAATCAGATGTGCCAATACAGGAATAAGTTGTATCGTTGACCCCTATGGTAGAGTGGTAGCCAGAATTCACTGGGGAGAAAGAAAAGTATTGTGTCATCCTTCGTTGAACAAAAATAAAAAATCTGTCTTCTTAAAGGGGGGATACCTCTTTCTTTATCTTTCATTACTGTTTTTTGCTGTATTCATATTTATTGACAGAAAAACACAATTGTCCTAACATTTTAACCCGTGAATATAAAAAAGATAAGGAACTTTTCTATCATCGCTCATATTGATCATGGTAAATCTACACTTGCCGATAGACTGATTGAACACACCCATGCGTTACCTATGAGAGAAATGAAAGAACAAATACTGGACACCTTAGAAGTAGAAAGACTGCACGGCATTACAGTAAAATCACAATCGGTAAGACTCAACTACAATGGATATACTCTAAATATGATAGATACGCCGGGACATGTAGATTTTTCCTATGAGGTTTCCAGAAGCCTTTCCGCCTGCGAAGGAGCATTACTGGTGGTGGACGCCTCTCAAGGAGTGGAGGCACAAACCATCGCTCATTCCTATTTAGCCCTGGAAAACGGATTGAAGATTATTCCTGTTATCAACAAAATAGACCTTCCTACAGCAGATGTGGAAAAAACAAAAACAGAAATTAAAGAGGCAATAGGAATTGATACAGAAGATGCAATCTGTATCTCCGCAAAGCTCAACACAGGTATAGATAAGGTTCTGAAATCAATTATAGAGAAAATACCGCATCCAAAGGGAAAGGAAAAACCTCTAAAAGCTCTGATTATAGATTCCTGGTATGACAATTATAAAGGCATAGTATGTCTGGTAAGGGTCTTTGATGGGAAGATCAAAACTGGTGAAAACATCATGATGTATTCCACCAGGAAAACATATGAAGTAACAGAATGCGGAGTATTTACGCCGAAGATAAATGTATTAGATGAACTTCCCACAGGTTCGGTAGGCTACATGATTTGTGGAATTAAAAATATAAAAGAGGCATTGGTGGGCGACACCATAACAGATCCCGAAAAACCAGTAAGCGTTCCCATCTCGGGTTTTAAAAAATCTAAGCCCTGTGTTTTTGCGAGTATATACCCCACGGACCCCAGAGATTTTCCAGAATTTAAAAAAGCCCTGGAAAAATTACAGCTGAATGATGCATCACTAACCTTTCAGCCTGATTCATCAACTGCATTGGGTTGTGGTTTCAGATGTGGCTTCTTGGGTCTTTTACACCTGAAGATTACAAAAGAACGGCTGGAAACAGAGTTCGGATTAGACATAGTGGTGACTGCACCCACTGTAGTTTATCGCGTAAAGACAAAAGAAGAAAAGATAATGGATATTTCCAATCCCGCACACTTCCCGGACAATGTTCTATCAGTATCAGAACCATATGTCTCTGCAGAAATAATAATACCAGCAGAATTTTTAGGCAACACCATGAAACTTTTAAGGGAAAAAAGAGGAATACAAAAAGATATGACCTACATATCCTCTAATAGAGTAATTGTAAAGGTTCTCCTCCCGTTCAGCGAAATAGTCACAGATTTTCATGAAAAACTGAAATCTTATACTAAAGGTTATGGCTCCTTTGATTATGAGTTTGAAGGGTATAGACCCTCCGATATAGTAAGGTTAAACATATTGGTTAATGGAAAGCCTGTAGATGCATTAAGCACGATTATACACAAAGAAAAAACCTACGTATATGCCAGAAATATGTTGCAGAACCTGCGCAAACTGGTTCCCAGACAATTGTTTGAAGTGCGCCTGCAGGCAGCCATAGGAAAAAGGATCATCGCCAAGGAAGAGATAAAACCGCTGCGGAAAAATGTTACCGCAAAGTGTTACGGAGGCGACATAACGAGAAAGATGAAACTACTGGAAAAACAAAAGGCAGGAAAAAAACGCATGAAAGAAATAGGAAATATAAAAATAGACAAGGAAGCATTCCTCCAGGCTTTAGGAATACAATGAAGAAAGTGTTAAAATTTATAAAATCCATAGTCATTGCTCTCATTATCGCTCTTATTATTAGAGCATTTATCGTTCAAGCCTTTCGTATACCATCCAGTTCTATGAAGGACACCCTGCTGGTTGGAGACCATATCCTGGTATGCAAATTCATATATGGAGTAAGATTACCCGTATTTAGTGTAAAGATTGTTCCCGTATCCGAACCAAAAAGGGGGGATATTGTTGTATTTAAGTGGCCTCCAAACCCCAAGGTGAATTTTATCAAGCGGTGCATAGGCCTACCTGGTGATGAGATTAAAATTGTGAATAAAAGGGTATATATAAATGGCAAACTGTTGACTGAACCTTATGTAAAATTTACCGACCAGCATATATATCCATATCATACAAACAATGCTTTTGCCTGCACCATATCTGGCTCAAGGGACAACTTTGGTCCTGTAAAGGTCCCTCCACACCACTATTTCATGATGGGGGATAATCGTGATAACTCACTGGATTCACGATACTGGGGATTTGTGCCAGAAAAAAATATCCTGGGTAAGGCTTTCATTATCTACTTTTCATGGAACAAACATCATACTATAAGATGGCATAGATTCTTTCACATTGTAAGATGAAAATGTATAAAATATATACCATCCCCAATGTAATAACCTGTATAAGGGTAGCATTAGTTTTCCCTATACTTATTTGCCTTTTTAGAGAAAAGATAATGTTAGCTACTATCCTATTCATCACTGCCGCTGTTACTGATTTTATAGACGGGTGGATAGCACGCAAGTTCAATCAGAAAAGTGAGGTGGGCAGCTTAATAGATCCATTTGCCGACAAATTGCTCCTAAACTCCCTATTTATTACCTTAGGAGCGAAGGGATGGATACCGAACATCCTATGGATTGCAGTGATGCTGAGGGATATTATTGTGGGAATGGATAGTCTCTATGTCTTCTGTGTATCACATCTCTTTGAAGCAAAACCCTCCTTCTATGGCAAGACATTCACCTTGTTCCAGATATTCACCATAGGACTTGTCCTGTTCGAAAAACTAAATATCCCCCTGTACAATAAGCATCTCTTGATATTCTGCATGTATATGACTGTTATTCTGGCTTTCGCCTCTCTTATAGATTACCTGCTAAAAGGAATGAAGATAGTGAAAAACAACAGGGTAAAAATGTGATTTTATCTTCCCCAGCAAACATATTTAAATCCCAATGACTGTAACTGTTTTTTATCATAAACATTTTTTAAATCAACAAATATTCTCTCTTTCATTATCCTGGATATACGCACAAGATCCAATCTTCTGAATTGACTCCACTCTACCGCCAAAACTATCGCATCTGCTTTCTCTGCCACACCATAGGCATTTTTCTCATACCTTATCTGTGGCAGAACTGATTTTGCATTAGCCATGGCAGCAGGGTCAAATGCCTTCACCTTCGCCCCCTCTTCTATCAGTCTTCCAGCAATATACAGGGCAGGTGACTCTCTTATATCATCCGTATTTGGTTTGAATGACAACCCTAAGATACCAATTACCCTTCCTTTTACCTCCCCACTCAAGGCATCTATTATCTTTTTTACAGCAATCTCTCTCTGTCTTTGGTTTACCTCTACCGTTGTTTTCAAAAGAAGAAAATCATAACCTACCTCTTTTGACTTGCTAATTAAGGCCTTTATATCCTTAGGAAAACAGGAGCCACCATATCCAGGGCCGGGATGAAGAAACTTAGACCCAATGCGTGAATCCAGACCCATAGCTCTTGCCACGTCATCTACATTTGCCCCCACATATTCACAAAGATTGGCAATCTCGTTGATGAATGTAATCTTTAAGGCCAGATAAGCATTACACGCGTATTTGATGAGCTCTGCCGTCTCTATACTTGTAATGACAAATGGTGTTTCTTTTAGATATAGAGGGATATAGATATCCTTCATTATAGCAATAGCCTGCTCGCTCTCAGCACCGATAATCACCCTCTCTGGATACATGAAATCCGTTATCGCTGCCCCTTCCCTCAAAAATTCAGGGTTACTTACAACGTCCACATTTCTATTCACAAATTCTTTCATCCACCTGCCCGTTCCAACCGGCACTGTAGATTTATTCACAATAACCTTATACCCATCAGCATTTTCTCTAATCATCTCAGCCACAGACTCAACATACCTCATATCGCACGAACCGTCACTCTTGGGCGGTGTTCCCACTGTGATAAAGACAACAAGATTGTTTTTTATTGCTGAGGCAACATCCTCAGAAAAATGCAATCTCCCTTCCTTGAGATTCTTTTTAACCAGATCTTCCAGTCCCGGTTCAAATATGGGAATAATTCCCTTCTTCAATAATTCTATCTTCTCCCTATCTATATCCACACAGGTAACATCCAATCCAAACTCCGCCAGACAAGCTCCAGTCACCAACCCCACATATCCTGTTCCAATCACACCAATATGCATATCTACCCCTTTACTATGCCAACTGGTCTAAGTCTAACAATCTTCTTTGCCAAATTCGCACCCTCCACAATAGAGATAATCTCCTCTATATCCTTGTATGCCCCGGGCACTTCTTCCAATAGAGATCTTACACTGGGTGAAAGAATCACAATACCTCTTTTCTCCAAGTCTTCAAGAACATCCTTCTTAAAAGACTTTAATGCCTTCCTTCTACCCATTATTCTGCCTGCACCATGACAGATACTTCCAAAACTCTCCTCCATCGCCTCTTTAGTACCTACACAAATGTAGGAATAACTCCCCATACTACCAGGAATGTTCACCGGTTGCCCCACTTCTTTAAACGAGGAAGGAGTAAGTTTATGTCTAGGAGGAAATGCCCTGGTTGCTCCTTTTCTATGCACACACAGTCTCATTTTTTTCCCATCTACCATATGCTCTTCTATCTTGGCAATATTGTGACATACATCATAGACAAGATTGTAATCTACATTCCTTTTCAACACCTCCCCAATTGTCTCCACCGCCTTAAAAGAGATAATCTGGCGATTGGCAAAGGCAAAGTTAGCAGAAGCACACATAGCGGAAAAGTACTCCTTTCCATCTTCAGATAAAATAGGAACACTAATCAATTCCCTATCCGGGACAGTGATACCATAGTCGGTGCTTCTCATCTTCTTTATATAATCACCACACACCTGATGCCCCAATCCCCTGGAACCGGTGTGAACGAGAAGAACCATCTGCCCTTCTTCTAAGCCAAACACATGGGCTACATCCCCATCATAGATTTCATCCACTACATCCATCTCCAAAAAATGATTTCCAGAACCTAAGGATCCCAGCTCTTTGCCACCTCTTTCCCTTGCCTCTTCACTTACCATTGATGGGTCCGCATCCACCAGGCATCCACCATCCTCTATCCTTTCTAAGTCTTCTTCCTTCCCAAATCCCTTTTTTACTGCCATTCTTGCTCCACAGGTCAAAATATTATCCAGCTCTTTTCCTCTTACTGGATATATCGCAGCATCACTCACCATTCCCTTTGGTATCCTGAGATATAAAGCCTTCATCACCTCTTCCAACTTACTCTTCATCTCAGAAAGAGACACGGATAAGGCAACACTTCTCACTCCACAGTTTATATCGTAACCCACACCACCAGGAGAAATAACACCTTTTTCTACATCAAACGCCGCAACTCCACCAATGGGAAACCCATATCCCTGATGACCATCAGGCATGAGCAATGCCCTCTTCACAATGCCCGGAAGATGTGTGATGTTTATCAACTGCTCAATTGTCCTATCCTGTTTTATCCTTTCCAGAAGCACCTCATCGGTAAACATTCTCGCCGGAACGAGCATATCCCCTTCTCTCTCAATATCGTATATAAAGGGAGAAATCTTAACAATCTTCATACATCAAAAACGATATTCGCCCTCCATTTGTCATCTTTTTTTATCCTCAAATATTCATAGGTTGCTGCCTTTATCTCCATCTTCAATCTATCTTTATCCTTATCAAAATAGTAACCGGAAGCCTCTATATCCAGCTTCTCATCCACTTTTACCCTACACTCCACACACACAAATCCACAGGTATAGAAAAGATACAAAAACTCATTCAACATATCCACTAAAGCATCTTCTTCATTTATACAGTCAACCTTTAATTTTCTTATATCTTCTATGCGTCTTTTTCCCTCCACCATGATATCATACATAGACAAAACAGCATTTGCAAAAAGCCTTTCTTTAGTTTCTCCAGACACACAGATGTAGATATCAGCGGTATGATTGAGAAAAATATAATCCATAGCTTAATTTAACCGCATATCACATAAAATATCAAGCCATGAATCTCAAAGAGATTTAAGCCTGCAAAACTTCTGGGTTCGTCAAGCAATTGAGTATTGATTTTATGTATTCAATATTATATCCTTTACAAAATGAATAATGGAGAATTAATTGATGAAATAAACACCTTAAAGAAAAAAAAGAATGCGGTTATCTTAGCCCATTACTATCAAACCGCTCCTGTTCAAGCCATCGCTGATTTCACCGGTGATTCCCTTGCCCTGGCTGTTTCCGCATCCAAAACGGATGCCGCCATTATCGTTTTCTGCGGGGTATGTTTTATGGCAGAAACAGCAAAGATCATCTCTCCTCAGAAAAAGGTTCTCCTTCCTGCTCACGATGCCGGTTGTCCACTGGCAGATTTTGCAACAAAAGATGCTGTTTTAAGAAAGAAAGAAGAACTGGGAGATGTTGCCGTCGTTTCCTATGTAAACACGACAGCAGAGGTAAAAGCCGTTTCTGATATCTGTTGCACCTCATCCAATGCCGTAGAGGTAGTAAAAGCTATCCCCCAAAACAGGATCTTGTTTGTTCCTGATAGAAACTTAGGAGAATATGTAAAAGAGAATGTGCCAGATAAAGAGATACTTCTCTGGGACGGTTATTGTTATGTGCATACAGCAATCAAGAAAAGGGATATATTAAAAATTAAGGAAAAGTATCCCCATGTAAGGTTAGCTGCTCATCCTGAATGCAACAAAGAGATTAGAGATATGGCAGATGCAATTGGTTCTACCACAGGTATTATAAATTTTGCCACTCAAACCGATGCGAAAAAAATCATCATTGGCACAGAACAAGGTGTAACCTATCCCATAAGGAAGAAAACGCCAGAAAAAGAACTGTTTATTTTAAAAGATGCAATCTGTGAAGATATGAAAAAAACGAATCTCATAAAATTGAGAGATGCCTTATTATATGAACAGCATGAGATAAAACTTCCAACCTATATATTGAAAAGTGCATACAAACCTATACAAAAAATGCTCGAACTTAAGATATGAACCCTCTGTTTCTGGAAAATCTATTGAGAAATTATCTTTTAGAGGACGCCCACTACAGGGATTTAACCACAGACTCTATTGCTTCAGGTAAAACTTGTGATGCTTATATTTTAGCTAAAAAGGAGGGCATACTGGCAGGCGGTATATTTTTAAAACCTCTATTAGAACTGCTTGATAAAAATACAGAAATAGAGCTGTTAAAGGATGAAGGAAAGAAAATAAAAGAAGGAGATGTCGTTGCCCACATAAGAGGAAAAGATAAAACAATACTGTATGGAGAAAGAACAGCTCTAAATATTATCCAGAGATGCTCCGGTATTGCCACAAAAACATATAGGTTAAGTTCTATCATAAAAAAATATAAAGCCCAGCTTACAGATACCAGAAAAACAACACCCGGTTTTCGTTTATTTGAAAAATATGCAGTCAGGGTAGGTGGAGGAACAAATCACAGGATGGGGCTGTTTGATTGTGTCCTTATCAAAGACAATCATATAAAGATCGCGGGAAGCATAAAAGAGGCAGTGAAAAGGGTTAAAGAAAATATCCCATTTACCACCAAGATTGAAGTAGAAGTAGAAAATCTGGAAATGTTGAAAGAGGCATTGTCTTTGAAAGTTGATATAATTATGCTGGACAATATGAATATAGAAGAGATGAAAAAAGCAGTAAAGATAGCAAATGGAAAGGCAACGTTAGAAGCTTCAGGTAATATAGATGAAAGAAATATTGAACAGGTAGCTAAAACAGGTGTAGATTATATATCCTGTGGAGCTATAGTTCATCATGCAGTATGGCTGGATATGAGCATGGAGATAAAATGACCGACAAACTTTTAGAAAAACTAAACTTTGACCCTTCATCTGTGCATAAACATCTAACAGCATTTATTAAAAAAAATGTAAGGAACAGAGGATTTCAAAAGGTAGTGGTGGGTCTTTCTGGGGGCATAGATTCTTCCCTATCTACTTATCTGGCAAAGGATGCCTTAGGTAAAGAAAATGTATGGGGTATTTTAATGCCTTATAAGACCACAAGTAAGGAAAGCATTAAAGATGCAATGAGGGTAGTAACAGAAACAGGTATAAATTATAAGAAGATAGATATCACACCAATGGCCGATGCCTACTTCAACTACTTTGATGAGATGAGCGACATTAGAAAGGGCAATGTCATGGCAAGGATAAGAATGACAGTTCTGTTTGATATGTCCAAATATTTAGATGCACTGGTTTTAGGAACAAGTAATAAAACAGAGCTTCTTCTGGGTTATGGAACCTGGTATGGGGATACTGCATGCAGTATAAATCCCATTGGAGATCTGTATAAAACACAGGTAAGAATCCTTGCCAGATATCTAAACATTCCCCAATCCATCTTAAATAAAAAGCCTACCGCTGACCTGTGGCAGGGACAAACAGATGAAGAAGAACTGGGATTTACATATGAACAAGCAGATATAATACTTTACCATCTAATGGATTTAAACTGGAAAGTAGAGGAAATAACAAACCTGGGATTTAGCAAAAAACTCATCTGTAAAATAAAAGACAGGGTTGAAAAATATAGTTTTAAAAGGTTTCCTCCAGAAATTGCAAAACTTTAGTTAAACATGATGCCGGATATCATCCTTCCCGTTTCTTTATCCCTTCTATAAGAAAAAAATATTTCGTTCTCTTTCGTGCATAAATTTAAAGAATATATATTCGAGGCTAAAACACCACTATCTTTTGCAAAAAATATATTCGCCTTCAATAAAGAAGCATAAAATTTACCATCTTTTTTACTAAAACATCCGGAAGGAAACCTTACAGCAATTTCCTCACTTACCTCATAGCAATTTTCACAGATGTGAGGACCTGTAAATACAAGAATATCTTCTGATCTGGTGTTAAACTTTTGATAAAGAATAGAAATTGTCTTACCCAGTATGTTTTTAACAGTTCCTCTCCACCCCGCATGAACAGCGGCAATCACATTATTTTTCTTGTCTAAAAGTATTACGGGTAGACAATCTGCTGTTTTTACCCCAATAAACACCCTTCTTTGTGCAGTTATAATAGCATCCCCCCATTCTCGCTTACCTCTGCCATCGTAGATAAATACATTATCTGAATGAATCTGATCAAGGGTAATAATTTTGTAAGCCTTTGTAATTTTCTTCAATCTGGTAAAATTCTTCCTTACATCTTCAGGGTTATCTCCAACCTGAAAACTAAAGTTGAAGGAAGAAAATGGTCCTTTGCTTAAACCACCCAAGCGAGTGAAGAAGAAACAGGATACATTGTATCTTTCTGCCAGAACAGGTTTAAAATAGAAACTACCCTGACTTTCTAACTCAGTGAAATCCTTCATAAATAAAAAAGGGAGGTGCAAATGCACCTCCCTTTAAATTTTGCCTGAACCTGCACTACTTCTTAATCCCTGCAATCTCCTCCAGCATATCTGTAGTAAGGGATTTTGGTCTCTCAATAGCCTGACCTACAGCCCTATCCCAGATGATATTGGCACATACACCGAGTGATCTTCCAATGCTGAACAGGCAGGTATAGAAGTTGTATTCCCGAACACCATAATGCCACTGTATACAACCGGAATGTGCATCCACATTTGGCCATGGATTCTTTGCCTTTCCATGCTTCTGCAAGATGGGTGGCACTACTTCGAACAACATGCTTACATACTTGAATGTCAGATCATCAGGCAGATGCTTCAAGCAATATTCTCTCTGAGCCATATATCTGGGGTCTGTCTTTCTCAAAACGGCATGACCATAACCTGGAATTACCTGACCCGAATTCAACAGATCCCAGCAGTATTTCTCCAACGCTTCCTTGGTAGGCTCCTGGTAATTCATATCTTCCATCATCTTCTGTATCCACTTCAATGTCTCCTGATTTGCCAGACCATGCAACGGACCAGCCAGACCATCGATCATAGCAGAAATTGAATAATAGATATCTGCCAATCCGCTGGCAACCAAGTGACCGGTATGGGCAGAGACATTTCCACTCTCATGGTCAGAGTGCAATAAGAAATACAATCTGGATACCTCATCATAAGGTTCAGGAATGCCCATCATATAAGCAAAGTTCGAACCGAAATCTAAGTCTGGATCTGGTTCAATAGGTGTGTCATTCCTGTATTTTATTCTGTAGATGTAAGCGCCAATAGTAGCCATCTTGGGTAATAGATCCATGACATCTTCATACATTGGCTCCCAGGCTGTCATCTTTCCCAATTTGCCTTCCTGATAGGTTTTAAAGAACTTGGATTCCCTCTGCATAGACACCACTGCCGCAGAAAACATGGTCATAGCTTCCGTATCTCTGGGAAATGCTCTCAAAATATCCTTTACATAATCAGGAATCCTGTATCTCTTGCTCCACTCCGCCTTTACATCGGCAACATCTTCTTCTGTGGGTATATCTCCTGTCAAAAGCAGATAGAAATGACCCTCATCATAAGGTATATCTTTTCCTGGTGGTTTTGGCAACTTTTCCAGGCATTCTGGAATGGTATAACCACGAAATCTGATTCCCTCATAAGGATCAAGGTAAGAAATGTCTGTTGTCAAACATTTTATACCCCTCATTCCACCATACAGCTGTCTGATGGTAACCTCATCTACCTTAACATTACCGTATTCCTTGACCAATTTTGTAACTCTTGGTCGCCATTCATCAATCTTCTTTGCCAACACTTCTTTCAATGCCATCTTTAACCTCCTTTAAAATAAATTTATATTCCACACTTTACTCCCTGTTAATTATTCTTACCACCTTATACTGAAGATGTCAAGTAAATTTTTATGAGTTGTGATTACTATTTAAAAATGTCATAAAAATTCTCACTGAGAATTTTTATGCCTGTGACAAGAAGCAAACACAAAAGCTAAAATCATGGTGAGAATCAGCCAGTCTCTGCCAATGACAACCACTGCCAGAGGTGAATAATCTCCGTAGGGGGCAGCAAATTCTTTCAACAATGTGCTTATAAATATTATGATTAAAACAAAAGGCGTAATAAATTTTATAGAATAATCCCAGATTGAAGGAAGCCTCCAGATGCCAGCAGTATTAATATGTTCACGCAACAAAGATGCCTTATAAAACCAGCCTATCAAAAGGCATTCCAGAATACCAGCCAGAACAAGTCCATAGTTGGTAATAAAATGATCAACAATATCCAGCCAGAACAGTCCACCCTGAGTAGCAAAGATAAGACTTCCAAAAAAACACACAATACAAACCACAGATACAACAGCTTTCCTTGAATAATGAAATTTATCAATAACACTTGATGAAAAAGCCTCCAGAATAGATACAGAAGAGGAAAGTCCAGCTATCACTAAAGAGGCAAAGAAAAGAATGCCAAAGAGTTTCGAAAAAACAGGAAGAAGACTTATCGCTTTAGGATAAGCCACAAAGGCAAGGCCTATAGATTGAGTAACAACTTCATTAAGCGGTTTTCCTGTAGCCTGAGCCATATACCCTAAGACAGAGAACACACCTAACCCTGCAAATATAGAAAAAAAGCAATTTGTAAAACCAATGGTTACAGAATCCCTTACTATCTTAGCCTTCTTCGGCAAATAAGAAGCATAGGCTATCATTATTCCAAAGCATAGACTTAGGGTAAAGAAAATTTGAGAGAAAGCATCCATCCACACCTTAACATCCTTTAACCGGCTGAAATCCGGTTTTAGATAAACACTCAATCCTCCTTTTGCTCCTGGTAACCCAATACTCCACATAACGAGCACAAAGGTAATGAAAAACAAAAGGGGCATAAACACCTTATTGGCTTTCTCCAATCCCCTTTCTACACCCAAGACCACAGTCAACCAGTTGAGAAACCATATCAAAACCAGCGAAACTAAAACAGGACTCCTTACATTTCCAATCTCAAATGGACCTTTACTTATTGAAAGAAATTTTTTAAAAAAGAAGGTATTCGGGTCAGAACCCCAGGATAGATTAAAGGAGAAAAAGAAAAAATCAAGACACCAGGCAATAACCACTGAATAATACAAAACAATACCAAAAGTAACAAATATCACCTGCCACCAGCCCAACCACTCCCAATACCTGCTCACGGAAGCAAAGCTCACAGGAGCAGAACTCTTTAATTTATGACCCAAGCCCAACTCCAGAATCATGAGGGGCACACCTACGAGCAAAAGGGCTACAAAATAGGGTATGAGAAATGCACCCCCTCCATCTTTATAACAGAGATACGGGAACCTCCAGACATTGCCCAATCCAATAGCAGAACCAACAGCCGCAGAAATGAAACCAATATGCGTCTGCCATTGAGGACGAGGCAGGGTATCTTTCATAAATCACCAATACAATATATCACCGCCTCTTCCGGGCAGTTAGGGAAAAACGGACAGTGAACACAGTCCCTCCATATCTTTCTATCCGGTAACCTGTTCTTTTCTATTTTTTTAAAACCCAGATGAAGGAAAAATGAAACCTCCATCGTCAGGGCAAATACCTTACTTATACCTAAATTCTTTGCCTCCTCTATGTTAAATAAAACGAGCTTTTCGCCAATGGATTTTCCACGATATTCTTTCTTTACACAGAGAGTCCTTATCTCTGCCAGACGGTTAGAATATATACGCAATGCACTTACACCGACAATCTCCTTCTCCTCCGCCACTACAAACTCCCTGATTCTCTCCTCTATGTCATCCTGTGAACGTGGAAGCACCTTTTTTTCTTCAGCGCATGCATCAATAATCTCTTTTATCTTTGGACTATCTCTGAGATGTGCCTTTCTCAATATCATCTATCCTTTCCTGCAATGCATTCTTGTGAGCAAACAACCCTTCCACCTCGGCAATCCTCATAGCAAAAGGCGCCTTCCCTTTAAATGCCTGTTTCGTAAAATAAATGACGCTGCTTTTTTTCATAAATGTTTGAGGAGACAAAGGGGATAAAAAACGGGCACAGGTTTGTGTGGGCAGGGTATGATTTGGTCCTGCGATGTAATCACCCAAAACCGCAGGCGACCAGTTACCTATAAATATTGCACCGGCATTCTTTATCTGAGGATAGATTGAAAACGGCTCCTCGGTCATAATCTCCACATGCTCACAGGCTATGGTATCTATTATAGATTTGAAATTTTCTTCATCGGTATGAACAAATAACACATTTTTAAAGGATTTTTCTAAAATATCTCTCCTCTTTTCTCTCTTTACAAGTTCTTGAATAATACCCTCTATCTCTCTCAGCTTTTTTTCATCCAGGCTCACAACAAAAGCCTTCGCATTTTCCTCATGCTCCAGTTGAGCAACAATATCTCGAGCTGCATACCGAGCAGGTGTAGTCTCATCTACTACAACCAGTACCTCCGAAGGACCTGCCAGACCATCTATACCCACATCACCAAAGACCTCCTTCTTGGCATAGTTTACATACACATTACCCGGACCTGCAATCAAATCCACTTTTTTAACACTTTCTGTTCCATAAGCAAAAGCAGCAACAGCCTGAGCCCCACCCATCTTATAGATTTCCGTTATATGGCACAGGGATGCTGCAAACAAAATATAAGGACTGATCTTCCCATTACAGGCTGGTGTGGCTAAGGCAATCTCTTTTACTCCTGCCACAATTGCAGGAATAGCGGTCATCAAAACTGTGGATGGATATGTAGCCTTTCCCCCTGGTGCATATATCCCCGCTCTTTCCACAGGCGTTATATTTTCTCCTAAAATCATTCCCTCTTCTGTATAAAACCACGATTCTTGCAACTGTTTCCTACAGAATTTCTCTATTCTTCTATAGGCAACTTCCAGTGCCTCTTTCACCTCTTCTTCTATCGCTTCCCCTTGAAGCATCTCTTCCTCGGTAACCCTTATGCTTTCCTTATCTGGCTTAAAATTATCAAACTTTTCCGTATAATAAAACAATGCCTCATCTCTTCTCTCTTTTATTTCACTGATGATCTTTCTCACAGATTCTCTTATACCTTCGTCTTTTTTCCGGGAGAAAAGCAATAGATCCTTCAGTTCTTCTTCTCTCTCAATCCTCAATCGCATCCTTTATCTCTTTTAAAATGTTGTAGGCCACCTTCTCCTTCACATCCTTTTCAATATGTACCTTTCGCCCGTCTTTAAATATTATATCCACCTCGTTGTAGGGTGAAGAAAAACCTATATCATTTCTGGAGACATCATTCACCACACAAGCCCATAATCCCTTCTCCTCAATCTTTTTCCTTGCATTCTGCTCAACATGTTCCGTTTCTGCAGCAAAACCTACCATCTTTACAGGTAACCTTCTTTCTTCTACAACTCCACGCACAGTCTTCAATATATCTTCCGTCTGCACAAGCTCCAGTATCATCCTCTCTTTCTTCTTTATCTTTTGAGAAAATCTTTCCTTAGGTTTAAAATTGGAAACAGCAGCAGCCATAAGAAGAAGTGTCCTTTTATCTTCCAGTTCTTTTATCACCTCATCCCTCATCTGTTCTGTATCCTCTACCTCAATAAAATTCTTTACATTATAGGATGGAGAAAGATGAGTATATCCAGAAATGAGGGTAATATCTCCTCCCATCTTTGCCGCTACACTGGCAAGACAAAAACCCATCATTCCTGAAGATGGATTGGAGATAAACCTCACCGGATCCATATATTCCCTGGTAGGACCAGCGGTAACCACAACTTTCCATCCTGAAAAAATTTTTTCACAAAACAGATCCTCTATTGCATCCACAATGACATCTTCTTCTGTTATGTGCCCCTTCCCATAGCTACCACATGCGAGTTTTCCTTCCTTAGGTTCCAAGATCTTCCAACCTCTTTCGATCAATTTTCTTATATTCTCTTGAGTTGCAGGATTTCCATACATATCGCCATGCATGGCTGGCACACAGAGCTTCTTTGCCTTCGTAGCCAAAGCCAGAAGCGATACAGGGTCATCCGCTATTCCATGAGCAATCCTGGCAATGATATTGGCAGTAGCAGGAACAATGACCAGTGCATCTGCCCAGCTTGCCCAGTTTATATGAGTGGTGCTGGTTGGAACAGGAGAGGATGAGATAAAATCACTCTTGAATATATCACTGAATACGGGTGAATTCGTCAAGCACTCAAACAGAAGGGGAGAAATAAATTTAGTGGAATCCTCTGTCTGCACCACCCTTACATGGGCATTCTTTTTCTTCAGTAAACTTATGACCTCCAGCGCTTTATATATAGCAACACCACCCGTCACTCCAATAACGATATTCTTTCCTTCAATCATCCTAAATTAAATGCAATAAATTTAATCTCCGTCATCTCTTCAATGGCAAAAGCCAAACCTTCTCTACCTACGCCCGAGGATTTCACACCACCATAAGGCATCTGATCCACACGGAATGTAGGATAATCGTTGATGATAACTCCTCCTGCTTCTAATTTTAAAGCTGCCTTCCAGGCATTCTGCAAATCATTTGTGTATACACCCGCATTCAATCCATAGATAGAGTTATTCGCCATATCTATTGCCTCATCGAAATCAGAAAATGGTATAACACATACTCCAGGGGCAAACAATTCTCTGCACACAACCTTCATCTCGGGTTTAGTATTGGTGATGATAGTGGGAGTTAAGAGCCTCTTTCCTGTGAACTTTCCACCTACCTCTATCTTCGCTCCTTCCCGCACCGCCTCATTTATCCACTCCTCTACTCTTGTACATGATGCATCATCAATTAAAGGTCCATATTCCGTATCTTCATCCATGGGATTACCCACCTTTATCCCAGATACCGCCTGTTTAAAACCGCTCAAAAACTCATCAAAAATATCCTCATGCACATATATTCTCTGAATGGATATACATACCTGACCTGCATTGGCAAAAGAACCAACTACGCATCTGGGTATAATCTTTTCTATATCTGCAGACCTATCCACAATCAGTGCGGAGTTAGAACCCAGCTCAAGTGTAAGTCTCTTTGCTTTTGTCTCCTCTTTTAAATAAGAACCTACCTCCAGGCTCCCGGTAAAGGTAAGCATGGCTAACCTTTCGTTTTTTATGAGTCTTTTTCCTATGGTTGAACCCGAACCATATATCACATTAAACATACCATCAGGCAGACCTGCTTTTTTCATCATCTCTGCCAACCTTGCCGCCGTAAGGGGGGTTGCAGTAGCCGGTTTTAAAACCACACTATTTCCAGCGGCAATAGCTGGTGCAACCTTGTGAAGAACGAGATTCAATGGGAAATTCCAGGGGGTGATAGCTCCCACTACACCGATAGGCACACGCATGTAAAACCCTACATAGTTCTCTCCACTCTGAGAAGCATCCATGGGTATTGTCTCTCCATGCAACTTCAATGCTTCAGCTGCAGCAAAACGAATGGTTTCTATCCCCCTTTTCACTTCACCTCTGGAATACTTGATGGCTTTTCCCGACTCAAGGGTAATGAGACGGGCAACCTCCTCCAGATCCTCCTCCATCAGATCTGCGGTTTTAGAAAGAATACTGAATCTTCTGTGTGCAGGGAGATTGCAGGTTTTAAATGCATTTTCTGCCACATCTATTGCCCTGTCTACATCCTCTTCTTCCGCTTGAGTCACATACCCCACCAATTCATCATTGTAAGGATTCCTTACCTCTATCCTTTTCTCTCTTTTTATAAAATCCCCCCCTATGAAGAGTCCGTATTCATACATATCTACCTCCCCATTAGAACCTTTTCCACCCGTTTTACATCCTCCAACACATCCACTCCAATTAGATGAGCTTTCGTCTCAAAAACCATAATATCGTACCCATTTTCCAATGCCCGCAACTGCTCCAATTTTTCAGTTTTTTCCAGTGAAGAGGGTGGAAGATGACTTAATAAAAGGAGTGCTTCTTTGGTATATGCATATATGCCAATATGTTTTAAGAATAAACCATCTTTCCCCGGATATGGAATGAGCGAACGGGAAAAATACAGTGCTCTTCCATCCTTGTCCTTTACCACCTTTACCACATTGGGATCTTTTGCCTCCTCTAAGGAAACAGGCTCAGCCAACGTAGCAATGGATACATCTTTTATACGGTGAATAAATGCTGAAATAAGCCCATCTATAATTTCCCCTTCTACAAGCGGTTCATCTCCCTGAACATTTACCACTATATCATAATCCTTATTCTCTATAAAAGCACCTATCCTTTCTGTGCCATTCCTGAAATCACCCTTTATCAATCTTGCCTCCCCTCCAAAGGAAGAAACAGCCTCTTCTATCCTTTCACTATCTGTCAATACAAGAACTTCATCCTTCAACTTAGATTCTTTGCTTCCTTCCCATACCCATTGAATCATGGGTTTGCCCAAAATAGGATAAAGCACCTTACCGGGAAAGCGAGAGCTAAAATACCGTGCCGGAATGGCAATCAGTATCCTCATATCCTCTTCAATATCTCATTCAATTCTTCCCTGCTCACCACCTGAGTTCCTCTCTTTCCCACCACCACTGCCGCCGCCTCATTGGCTAAATTCACCACTCTTTTTAAAGGAAGTCCTGCCGCTAAACCCAGGACGAACATAGCGACCACCGTGTCTCCTGCCCCTGTCACATCATATACCTCTTTTGCCCGTGCATCTACATGAAAACTTTCCCTTTCAGAATAAAGTGTCATTCCTCTATATCCCTCTGTTATCAAGACACATTTTGCATTTGTTTCCTTCAATATCCTTTCTGCCGCCCTTTCCTCATCTCGATAATCCTTTATGGTAATACCACTCATCAGTTCTGCCTCTTTAAGGTTCGGTGTAATTACCGTAACATCTCTATACAGACTGGTATGATTGACCTTGGGATCCACAACAACAGGCTTCTTAAAAGAACACAAACCCCTGACCAATCCCTCTGTTACCACCCCTTTCCCATAATCAGAAACTACTATGGCATCAAATGCCTTCTTACTCACCGACTGCAGCAATTTCCGCTCTACCCCGGGCTCTACAGGCTTTACAACTTCTCTGTCCAATCTTACAATTTGCTGTCCTTGAGCAACAATTCTCGTTTTAACCGTAGTGATACGATCTTTCAAGACAACACACCCGCTGCAATCTATATTCCTCTCTTTCAACATTTTTCTTAGATTCTTTCCCCCTTCATCCTCACCAAAGACACCAAACAGGTTCACCCTGGATCCTGTAACCCTTATGTTGTGGGCAACATTCGCCGCTCCGCCAGGAAACATACTCTCCGCACCTATGGCTACAACAGGAACCGGCGCTTCAGGAGAAACCCGCTCCACTTTACCCTCAATATACCTATCCAGCATTATATCCCCTACAACAGCTATATTCAGCCTGGAGAACATACCTATTGAAATTTCTCCATTATCTCATTTGGTATGTCAAAATTGGCATATACCTGAGAAACATCCTCATCCTCATCCAGTTTATTCATGAGGTTTAGCATCCTTTCTGCATCTTTTCCCTCCAGCTTCACCGTGCTTTGAGGAATCATCTCAATACCATCTGTTTGAGGTTTGAAACCAGCACGAATAAGAGCATCCCTTACCTCGTTAAAAACTTTGGCCTCTGTAATTACTTCATATACATCATCTTCTTTATTGTCTATTACATCTATCGCTCCTGCCTCTATTGCTTTTTCCATCAACTGTTCTTCATCCGTCTCTTTTTTGCTAAAGGTCAAATGACCTCTCCTTTCAAACATCCAGGAAACACAACCATTTTCACCTAAATTTCCACCATATTTACTCAAAATATGCCTTATACTGGCTGTAGTGCGCTTCTTGTTGTCCGTAGTAGCATAGATCATCATTGCTACACCACCGGGACCATAGCCTTCATACAAAACCTCTTCGTAGTTCGCACCGGGTAATTCTCCAGCTCCTTTTTTTATTGCCCTTTCAATATTTTCCTTGGGCATATTGTTTTCCTTAGACTTTTCCACTGCCAACCTCAGGCGAGGGTTAGCATTTATATCCTTTCCTCCCAAACGAGTAGCAATAATAATCTCCTTGATAAGCTTGGTAAATATTTGTCCTCTTCTGGCATCCGTTACCCCTTTCTTCCGCTTAATGCTGCTCCATTTACTATGTCCAGACATATCCTCTCCTAAATCATTTTAGGTGGTTCAATACCTGTTTGTTTTTGATATCTACCCTTCTTATCTTTATAAGAGATCAAACATTCTTCTTCAGCACTCAAAAAGATAACCTGTGCAATACCTTCGTTGCTATATATCTTCGCCGGCAGTGGTGTGGTGTTGGATATTTCAATGGTTACATAACCTTCCCAGCAGTTACTTGACCAGCAGGCTTTTCCATTTCTCCTTACATACAAAGTATGATTAGGAACTGTAACATCATATACATAATCATCATAATCTATTTTTGAGAATGACCTTTTGTATATTTTAGGTGTTAGCTGTTTCTTACTTATTCGGATTTTATAAATGTCATAGTTATATTTTATAATATGTTGTCCCAGTCTCCTCATAGGCATTTTTTCTTTTGGTATTCTTCTCACAGTAGAAGCCCAGCCAGCCTTTAAGACGAGCTCTTGTATGTCATCTGCTAACTTTTTTGAAGTGGTTGTGTAAGTTAGAGTTTGTTCATTCCCATCTCCCATCATGTATGCATCTAAGAAAATTTTAATCTGCTTAGGTGGTAAAGACTTTATCTCAGGAGGAACAAACTTTTCTGAAGCATGTCCAAACCGCAAAAGGTATAAGCAAAGCTGCTTACTCTCTATTTGAAATCCTGTGTCAGTAATATAATATCTAAAAGGTAATTTTTTAATCCATCCTTCAATTATTTTTTTATTTTTGCCAAAAGCAGCAACTTTAACATGATATCCTTTTTTAGAAACACAAGCACTACCTTCAGCAATCCATATTCCAAAAAATCTTAGCCAATCATCCATAGGAATTTTTACTGGTTCACTGTAACAATCACTGTCTGCATAATTAATATCCTTCAGTGACCATACATATATCTTGTTTGCACCTATATTCCTTTTTGCATACATAACCCTTCTTTCTAAAACATCTTGCTCATATAAATCAGAAAGTATTTTAGCAAATTCACGATAGCTAATCTTAGTCTGGATATTGCTATATAACTCTTTAGAATTTAATTCACCCTCTTTCAAAAGATCTATTATTTCCTGCCTTATTTTATAATATATTGAAAATCGCAAGCTTTTCATAACAGGTGGTAGAATAAAGTAGTCCTTTTTTTGCCCCTTCCATATAGCATCCCTCTTAAATTCATAATTATATTTCCCATAAATTTCATCTGCTCTAATAAATTCAAAAGTATCACTCCCTTTCTTCCTTACAAAAAGTTGATGTGCAGGAGTAACAGCAAGGTCAACATTTCTTCCTCTTATTTGTATAAGCTTATCTTTGAATCTAAACTTTTGTCTCCTGATAATTCTTTGATATTCTATCTCTCCCTGTTCACTCAATGTTGCAACAATTTCATCATCTTTTATGTCTTTAAACCTTTTCCACCCATCAAGAGTGAGCAATTCTGTTTCTTTATCATAACAGGGTTCCAATGGTGTAATGTTGACTACAATCCCGCATCTGGCATAGGTAGACTTCCCCAGGCAAATAGCCAATACATCTCTTGGTATCCTGAAATACTCCATACTGCGAGCCAAAGCGAAGGAATTGGGAGGAATAATACATACATCTCCCTTAAAATCTACATAGTTTTTATCCGTGAAATTTTTAGGATCCACTATGGTGCAGTTCACATTGGTAAATATTTTAAACTCATCCGCCACCCGCATGTCATAGCCATAGGAAGAAACACCAAAGGAGATAACGCCTTTTGATACCTGCTTCTCTTCAAAGGGAGATATCATCCCCTTCTTTGCCTGTTCTATAATCCAGCGATCATTCCTCACACTCACCTACCTTCCCTCTTAATTATCCTTCCTACAAAATGTAGCATAAACAGCTTCTTTCTGTGCTCAATATCAGGCAGGTACCGCATTTTTATCTTTTCAGCATCTTCCTCTGTAAAATTTATATTGTTATCCTCCAAAAACCTTTCCAAAGCAACAACATACTCCGCTACCTTCTCTATTTCCCCTACAATAGCATCCCTTTCCCCTCTATCCAGAACAAACATAAATTTCTTTATAATATCTTCGTAGGTAGGTTCTTTTATCTCCCATCCATACTCATCCATTTTTCCCTCCCACCAAGATTATATACAAATTTTCCCTTTATTGGCAAATATTTTTCAAGCAACAATACCCAGTTTCCGAAACACTAAAACCACAATAAGCCAAACAAGCATACTCAGAATCAGTGAGGTGGTAAAGGGCATCTTTTTCAACAGTATGATAAAAGATACAAAAAAGATAATGGTAGGAGCTATACCTATAATTACGCCCTTAGAAAACGAAATTATAATATTTGAAGGATTTTTTTCTATTTTCAGCCAGATGATCACAAGCAGTGTAGTAAGTGGCATAGCTGCAATTACACCACTCAAGCAGGGCATTTTCTTGGCTAATTCAGAGAGAATGACGATAACAAATGCAGATATTGTAAGCTTTAACCAAAACATTATACTTGAAGAACCTGCCGTTCAGGAAGAATAAGACAGGTGAGTTTTCCCCCGTATACCGCTCCAGTATCAATGCCAATCTTATTCCTCATAAATACAGGTTCGGCCAGTGGAGTATGTCCAAACACAACAACCTTGCCAAAATTACAATCACTGTATATAAACTCATCTCTTATCCATACCAGATCATCAACAGATTGTTTTCTTAAAGGTATATTCGGTCTCAATCCGGCATGAACAAATATATAATTGTCCGTCTCATAATATGGGAGAAGGCTTCTAAAAAATTCCATGTGCTCAGGAGGGAAAAGGTGGAAGGAGATATCATGCCCTCTTATGCCATAGCTTAACAGCGTAGCTTCTCCTCCATTGAACAGCCACATCTCTATAGGCAAACCCTTCTGAAGAACATCTAAAAGCATTTTTTCATGGTTACCCAAAAGTGTAACGGTATGGTGCCGGGATTTGAGATTTATCACTTCATCCACTACTTTTTTTGAATCCGCGCCCCTGTCAATATAATCTCCCAGGAATACAAGCATATCATTGTTTTTTACATGTATTTTCTCTAACAATGTCTTCAATTTTTCATAGCAACCATGAATATCACCTATAACAAATATGCGGTTCACAGATTTAAGAATATTTTTTCATCTACAGTTGTCAAGACAAACACCAGAGGTGTTTGCTTGCAACTGCCAGAGGCAGTTGTCAAGACAAAGCTTTGCTTTGCTTGCAAGTGTAAAAATACACTTGCCAATAAAATATTTTCGTGGTATATTTTTTTATATTAAATATATAGAGGTTGAGGAAATGGCACAAAAATGTGATATTTGTGGTAAAAGAAGGGTGGTGGGGTTCAAGGTAGCTCATTCCAACAGGAAAACGAAGAGAAGATGGTTGCCAAATCTTCACAAGATGAAAGTATTGGTGGATGGAAAGGTGAAAAGGATCAATGTATGCACGAAATGCCTTAAAACAGGTAAAGTGGAAAAATATGTTCGCATCTAAACGAAGAGCAAGAGGCGGGAGGTTTATATGAACGGAATAGCAACGCAGAGAATGTCGGGCTGGCATCTAATATGGATGCTAATTTCGTTGATAGTAGTGGCAATTGGTGGTATTACTGGTTTATACGGCTGGGTTTTCGGGCAAGCTGGGATGTATGGTTCAACACGTGAGATGACTATGGGTGTCTGTCTTATCGGCTATCTCTACTTCGTTGGCATTACCACTGGTTTGTGTGTGATTGGTGCATTGGGGCATTTGTTTGGTTTTGACACTTATGAGCCGGCAACATCAAGAGCAGCCTGGCTGGCTATCATGTCTCTTTTGGCTGGTTTTTTCTGCATCCTGTGGGATTTAGGTCATCCCATTAAAGCAATTTTTCTGTTCCTCTTTTCACCAAATCTTTCTGCGCCTATAATGGGAATGGCTATCTTCTACGCATCTTATGTTGTTTTTGCCATTGTAGAATTCATACTGCTTATGTGTAAGAAATATGGAATAGCTGTTGTGTTTGGCGGAATAGCACTTGTGCTTGATGTTATAGCAAGAGCAAATGTAGGATTTGTGTTTGGCTCTGCTGTTGCCAGACCATTTTATGTTGGACCGTTTCCTTCTTTCTTTTTCCTGGCTCTATCTATGACTTCCGGAATGGCCGTTTTCCTTCTGGCTACCACCTGGATTTCCATATTGAGGAAAAAAAGCAATCCTTCACTTATAAAAGCGGCTACAAAATTGCAGATTGTGTTCCTATGTGTAGCAGCACTGTTTTATATCTGGTATATAGTAAGTGGCAAGTTCGGTCTTGTCCCGGGCAAATATGAAGCGGTAAAAGCATTATATGCAGGTCCCCTTTCCTTAAACTTCTGGGTATTTGAGATAATATGCGGAATTGTCTTACCTTTAATACTCTATGCTTCAGCTAAGGGAAAATCGGCAACAATTACATTCATTGCCTCTATATTGGTTATCGCCGGTACATATGTTGCTCATTACGACTTCACTATGGCAGGGCAAATTGTTCCTGTACTATATCCATTAGGCATGACAACAGAACACTCCACAATGTATCTGAGCTATACTCCAAAAATAGCAGAATGGCTTATCATCGCTGGAGGATATGGCGTATTATCCTTACTATTCTTTTTGGGTGAAGCAATATTTAAATTCCCCGTCAGTGAAAAAGCAGAGTAGTAAAGGGGAATATTCCCCTTTACTACTCTTAAGGCAAAATTTCCATGTCTCCCCATATGCCTGTTCTGTTACCCGCAATGATGATGCATCCCAAAACACCATCTATGCTTTGAGCAAAATCCAATCCCTTTTTTATATCTTCTTCACTTTTTACCATGTTGCCAATCCTTGTTGCTAAGGCATCAGATAGTATTGCACTGTGAGATATAACAACGCAGGCATCAGCCTTGCCAAAACTAAGAGATGGTCCTACTGTTGATGACGAGGTACATATACCATATGGTAATATATCCTCCTTCAACTTTACCATAAATCCACTGAAAGGAGAGAAACCCGCAAACACAGCTACCTTCGGTTGCTTGCTCAATTTGAGAAATATATCACCACCGTTCTCTATGATATATTCTTCATCACCCATTACCATCTTTCCCACAAATTCTGCTATCGCTCCAGCCACAGCAGCCATCGGGCCTACACCGGCAATTTGTGTATATCTTATCATCTCTCTGACAATCGGTGGTGCCTCATCATCCATTTCCAACGGTCTTAAGGAAAAAAGAAAATCTCTTCTCCTTTTAATATAGTTTTCAATATCTTCCCTTAAACTCTTTACACATCTTCTCACGTTTTCCTCTTTGTTAGTATGCGATTTTATAAACAGGTCACTCTCCCCCACCTTTACGGTATAATTTTGAAAACCTTCTGAAGGAGTGCGATAGAAGCGATTCATTTTTGCTAATTTAGATACTTTCCCTTTATTTTCAAGGTTCAATATTTCCTTGCTTAAAAATATCATTCATGATATATAATATTTATCCTTGCCCTCCCTGGGAGGGCTAAATATCCATAAGGAGGTAGATGTGTGGTATGAGCTTTTATACATTGTTCCGTCTGTGCTTTCCGATGAAGCGGTAAAAGAAGTACAGAGCACTGTAAATGCCATTATTACACAGAACAGAGGAGAAATCCTAAAATCCGATATCTGGAGCAGAAGGAAACTTGCATATCCCGTTAAAAAATACGAAGAAGGGATATATATTCTTACCCATTTTAAAGCACCACCTGCAGTTCCACGTATAATAGATACAAAACTGAAGTTCATGGAAAATATAATAAGGTTTATGATTAGTAAAATGCTTAAAAAAGATATAGATAAATACAAAAAAGAGACAAAATAATGGCTTATTATAACAGAGTGATTTTGATGGGCAATCTCACCAGAGACCCGGAACTGCGATTTCTTCCTTCAGGCATGGCTGTTTGTTCATTCGGTCTGGCGGTGAACACACAGTTCAAACGGAACGACGAGACCGTAAAAGAAACATGCTTCATAGATATCACGGTTTTTGGCAAACAGGCAGAAAATGTTCACGAATACCTCTCTAAAGGACAAACAGCACTTGTGGATGGAAGACTGCGTTATAGAACATGGGAGGATCAGGATGGAAAGAAATATCATAAGCACGAAATAATAGCGCAAACGGTGCAATTTATAAATAGCAGGTTTAAAAACAGAGAAGACAGATCTCAAGAAAGTGAGGAGAAGGATGATGTTCCATTATGAAAAACAAAACGACAAGTACAAGAACAGAAATTATTCTTTTTTTAAGAAGAAGGTGTGTTATTTTTGTGTAAATAAGTTGAATGAAATAGATTATAAGGATGTAGGTCTTCTTTCTAAATTTACCACAGAGAGATATAAAATCATTCCTGGAAGAACATCGGGTACCTGTGCTAAACATCAAAGAATTCTTGCCAAGGCAATAAAAAAGGCAAGATTGATGGCTCTTCTACCGTTTTCATCAAGTAAAAGAGAGTTAGGTCGTTAAGGGGGAAAAGTGAAGGTAATTTTTATGGAAGATGTAGAAGGAACAGCCTACGCAGGTGATATTAAAGAGGTAGCTGATGGATTTGCCAGGAATTATCTCATTCCACGTAAATTGGCATATCCAGCAACAAAAAAGAATATAAAAGTCTTTCAGGAGAAAGAAAAAAGTATTTTGAAAAAGGCAGAAAAAAAGCTAAAAGATGCCCAAAATTTAAAACAACAAATTGAGAATATTACTCTCAATTTTAAGAAGAAAGTAGGAAAAGAAGGGAAACTATTTGGCGCGGTAACCCCTCAGGAAATATCTGAAGCTCTTTTAGATAAGGGGATTGATACCGGGAAAAAAGCTATTAGATTAAAGCAGGACATGAAAAAGATAGGTGAATATACGGTGGAAGTTGCTCTTTACAGAGATATAAAGGCGAATCTGAGAATTGTTGTAGAGGGAGAAGAAAAACAACAATGAGCGATATTAAAATCTATCCTCAAGCCATAGAGGCAGAAAGAGCTGTTCTGTGTTCTATACTGCTGGATAATGCTGTAATGGCAGATGTTCTGGAAAATGTTGAGGCAGAAGACTTTTTTGACAAGCGAAACAGTATATTGTTTAAAACTATGACAAAATTGTATGAACAGGGAAATCCCATTGATGTGATAACATTAACCAACAAATTGAAGGAAGACGGAACACTGGATTTAGCAGGTGGATACAATTATTGTCTGGCATTACCTGATGTCCTTCCCACTGCATCCAACGCTTCTCATTACGCGCAGATTATACGGAAAAAATCCATTTTAAGGAAACTTATAGATGCTTGCACCACCATTTCAACCATATGCTACGGTGAACCGGAGAATATAGAAGAAACAATAGACCTTGCTCAGGAAAAGATATTTGATGTCTGCAAGAAAAGAGTAAGTTCCCAATTTGTAGCTCTGTCGGATACAACAGAGAAGATAGAGCAATACCTCCAGAGATTGTCTCAAGGAAACATCACCTATAGCGGAGTACCTTCAGGGTTTACAGACTTAGACAAATATACGAGTGGGTTTCAAAAGGGAGACCTTATTATCATTGCTGGCAGACCATCAATGGGAAAAACAGCATTTGCATTGAACGTTGCAATAAATGCCGCCAGCGAGGGACAGGCTGTAGCCATATTCAGTTTAGAGATGTCTGTGAAGCAACTTGTATTGAGAGTAATTTCATCTATCTCCGGTATAAACAATTATCACCTGCGCACAGGCTATATGAGAAAAGAAGAATGGGATAGGCTTCCTGCTGCATTTGATTATATAAGAAAATTACCCATATACATAGATGACAGCCCGATGCTTTCTGTATTAGATATAAGGGCAAAAGCAAGAAAGATAAAATTAGAAAAGAATATATCTTTGATTATTGTTGATTATCTTCAGCTTATAAAAGGCATGAGTAGAGAATCTCGGGTTCAGGAAATAACGGAAATTTCTCGTTCTTTGAAGATTCTGGCAAAAGAGCTGAATATACCCGTTATCGCTATCTCTCAACTCAACAGAGGGGTGGAGACCAGGGAAAACAAAATGCCTATATTAGCTGATCTGCGTGAATCGGGGGCAATAGAACAAGATGCAGATGTTATCCTGTTTATATATAGAGAGGAAATGTACAACGAAAACACACCGGAAAAGAACATTGCGAGAGTAAAGATTGGAAAACAGAGAAACGGCCCTGCAGGTATGACCATAAAGATGAACTTCTTCAGCAACACTATGACATTCAAAGACCTGGCAAAAGGGGTGGCATGAAGTGGATAAAGGTAAAGGGTGCATGTGTAAACAACCTGAAGAATATTTCTGTAGATATACCAAAATTCAAACTGGTAGCTATAACCGGCCCTTCTGGTTCTGGCAAATCAACGCTTGCCTTTGATATCTTATACGCTGAAGGTCAAAGGAGATATGTGGAATCTCTGAGCACCTATGCTCGCCAATTTTTAGAGAGAATAGAAAAGCCTGAGGTAGAGTCCATAGAAGGACTTTCTCCTGCTATCGCCATTAACCAACGCGGCATATCTTCCAATCCCCGTTCTACCGTAGGCACAATTACAGAAATCTATGATTATTTGAGGCTTCTGTTTGCTCATATAGGGAAGCCTTATTGTTATAAGTGCGGACGTCCCATAGTGTCTCAGAGTGCCTCAGATATTGTGGAAAAGGTTAAAAAGAGAAAGGATAAAAAGATTACTATTCTTGCCCCTATTGCCCTGGGAAGGAAAGGCGAATTTTCGGATACTCTGGAGAATTTAAGAAAAGAAGGTTTCTTAAGGGTAAGGATAGATGGGGAATATAAGGTTCTGGAAGATGAAATAAAACTAAATAAGAATAAAAAACACGACCTGTTTCTGGTTATAGACAGGCTTTTGATAAGAGATGATTTAGGCTCAAGACTTCATCAATCTATTGAATTGGCTCTAAAAAAAGGGAATGGCTTCGTCTACATTTCCGAACCAGACAAGGAAGATGAGGTATTTTCGGAAAAACTCGTATGTCCTTTCTGTGGAATAAGCTATAAGAAGATTACCCCCCAAAGCTTCTCCTTCAACAGCCCTCAAGGAGCCTGCCCTTTTTGTGGAGGTCTGGGTGTAAAACACATGCTGGATATAAAAAAACTCATTCCAGACGAAAGTTTGAGTCTGAGAGAAGGAGCAATAAAACTGTGGAGGAGAAAACATTACAAGTTTTACCAGGTGATATTAAAAGAGGTATGCGAATACTTTAACATAGATATGTACAGACCATTTAAAGAACTTTCAGAAACAGAAAAAGATATTATTCTCCATGGAACGGGAGAGAAAAAGGTAGAGTTTTACTTCAAAAAGGATGGAAAGCTCTACACCTACGAAAAGCCGTTCGAAGGTGTAATAAATCTGATTGGTAAGCAATTTGTGGAGACAGAATCATCTACTGTGCGCAGAGAAATCAAAGAATTGATGAAAGAATTCACCTGCCCGGAATGTAAAGGAAAGAGATTAAACAAAGAGAGCCTGTCTGTGAAAATCAAGGGTAAAAATATCATTGATATTACGGATATGCCCGTTAAAATGGCCTATGAATTCTTCCTGAATTTAGAAAAAGAGCTTACCCCGTGGGAAGAAAAGGTAGCAGGAAATTTGTTAGAAGAGATCAAAACACGTCTTAACTTTCTCCTAAATGTGGGGTTAGATTACCTTACACTTTCCCGTTCCGCATCCACTCTGTCAGGAGGAGAGTCACAGCGTATCAGATTGGCCACCCAGGCCGGCTCAAAGCTAACGGGAGTCCTGTATATATTAGATGAACCATCCATAGGACTGCATGCCTCCGATACTTACAGACTTATAAATACCTTAAAATCCTTACAGAACGGCAATACAGTGATAGTGGTGGAGCATAACGAAGCCATTATAAGAGCAGCTGACTGGGTAATAGATATGGGCCCGGGTTCAGGCATATATGGAGGAAAAGCGGTAGCTTGCGGCACACCGAAAAACATAGAAAAAAGTGAAACATTAACTGGATTATACCTGTCCAGAAAAAAATACATAGAGAGAAATTTTCACTTCAGAAGACCCAAAAACTATCTTCGCATCACAGGAGCCAAGGAACACAATCTGAAAAATATCGATGTGGATATACCACTGGGTGTATTTGTATGCATAACAGGTCCTTCAGGTTCAGGTAAATCTTCGCTTATATTCGACACCCTCTATCCATGTGCAATAAACACCCTATACGGATTAGATATTCCCGAGGGAAAATGCAAGAGTATTGAGGGAATCGAAAATATAGACAAGATTATCCATGTAGATCAGACCCCTATTGGAAAAACACCAAGGTCCAATCCCGCCACATATACGGGAGTATTTACAGACATAAGAGAACTCTATGCCCAGATTCCTGAATCGAAGATGGCAGGATACACACCTGCCCGTTTCAGTTTCAATGTGAAGGGAGGAAGATGTGAAAAGTGCAGGGGGGAAGGCTTTGTGAAGATAGAGATGCAGTTTCTCCCTGATGTATACGTGAAGTGTGATGCCTGTGAAGGTAAGAGATACAATGAAGAAACCTTAAGGATAAAGTACAGAGGAAAAAGTATAGCCGATGTGTTAGATATGACAGTAGAAGAAGCATGGATGTTCTTTAAGAATATTGTGCATATTGAGAAAAAATTAAAACTGCTAAAAGACATAGGGTTAGGTTATATGAAATTGGGACAGAGCGCAACCACACTTTCTGGAGGAGAAGCACAGAGGATAAAACTGGTACGAGAACTCATTCATCCTCAAACAGGTAAAACACTATACCTTTTAGATGAGCCTTCTGTGGGATTGCATCCAGACGACATAAACAAACTACTGTCCATTATAGATAGATTGGTAGACCTGGGTAACACGGTGATCGTTATAGAACACGATTTAGACATCATTAAAAGAGCAGATTACATCATTGACTTAGGTCCAGAAGGAGGAGAGAAAGGAGGTGAGGTGGTAGCCTGCGGCACACCTCAGGAAATCATTCACAATCCTCATTCCATAACTGGCAAGTATCTAAAGGAAAGGATAGAAATGGAGGACGGTTTCAGACAGAGATCAGCGGAGCGCATTGCTAACTGAGTATGAAAAGATTGAAATTCTTCTTCCTTGTTTTACTCTTCTTCGCAGTAGTTGAAGGAAAAGCTTTTAGCTCTAATATTGAAGTTCTCCAGGTAGAAGGCATCATCGTTCCTGTAGTAGCTGATTATATTGAAAGAGGTATTACTAAAGCAGAGAAAGACAACTCCTTATGTATTATTGAGTTAAATACCCCAGGAGGACTTCTCAACTCTACAGACAAAATAGTAAAAAGAATTGTAAATTCAAAAGTACCGATTGTAGTTTATGTTCATCCCAAGACAGCCTGGGCAGCTTCAGCTGGAACGTTTATTACCCTGTCTGCCCATATTGCAGCTATGACTCCAGGCACCACAATTGGCGCCGCTCACCCTGTGACCGCAGGAGGAGAAAAGATATCAAAAGAACACATGAAAAAGATAGTAAATTTTTCTGCCAAGTGGATGGAAACCATCGCTAAGGAGAGAGGTCGTAATATAAAGGAAGCCAGATTAGCTGTAACTGAAAGTAAATCTTTCAGGGATGATGAGGCACTGAAAGTAGGTCTCATAGATATAAGAGCAGAAAGCCTACAAAAGCTTATTTCTCTTATAAATGGTAGAGAAGTTACATTGGCCGGTGGAAAAAAAATTACCATTGATACAGGGAAATACAGAATAATTAAAAATGATATGAATGGCATTGAACACTTTTTACAGACCATAAGTAATCCTAATAT
>JAGGSF010000119.1 GCA_021159235.1 Deltaproteobacteria bacterium
TCTTTCATTTCTTTTATCTCTTCCTTTGAAGGTATTCTATATCTTTCTGTATCTATGGCATTGTATAAAACATAAACAGGCTTTTTATTCGTATGCCATTTTTTTATTATTTCTTTTACCTTTTCAGATACCGCATTATACAGTGTAGTTTTTGAAGAAAGCAGATGATTGAAAAATCTCCTGTGCCATTTTTTTTCTATCTTTGCACTTTGTATATGAGTGATTACGGGAATATTTATACCCAATGTGGCTAACCTTGTATGATAGTTGGCAGGAAAAGTCATAGTATGAATAATAGAGGGATGAATGTCTTTTATCATTCTTCTTAAAGTGAGACTGGTATCTAATCTATGACAGGAAAGTGTTCTTTCATTGTTGTTTTTCAAATTTATAAGCTCTATTTTCTCTTCTCTAAAATTTTTGTTCATATTCCCATGTCCGGAGATATTCAAAACAACAGGATAAAAATTCCCCTTTCTTTTAAGATACTTGCATACACCAAGCAGTGATACCTCTATACCCCCAAAATCCAGTCCACCCAAAACAAACAGTATCTTTTTCACACCTTCATAATAGCAAGACTGCCTTGCAAAAGAAACAATTTTGTTGTAATCTAACGAAAAACAGAGGGAGGAAATATAGAAATGAAGGTAGCGATCAATGGATTTGGCAGGATAGGGCGAACCTTTTTTAGAGCATCTGCAGATTGTAAAGAGATAGATATAGTAGCTATAAACGATATTACAGATCCTCATACTTTAGCTCACCTTTTAAAATATGATTCTTCCTACGGTATATTTCCCCATGATGTTAAAGCAGGCGATGATTTTATTTCAGTAGACGGTAAGAAGATTAGGGTTTTAGCAGAAAGAGACCCTGCAAAACTGCCTTGGAAAGATATGGGCATAGATGTTGTCTTGGAGTCAACGGGATTGTTTACCAGATTGGAAGACTGCCGTAAGCATCTACAAGCGGGAGCAAAGAAGGTGGTGCTCAGCGCCAGATATAAAGATGAAGGTGAAGATGCGGTGATGATCAATATGGGGATCAATGAAAAAGATTACAATCCCGAGAAACACAATATCATTTCCAATGCCTCCTGCACTACCAACAGCCTCACACCGGTAATGAAGGTGCTGGAGGAAAATTTTGGTATAGAGAAGGCGTTGATGACCACCGTTCACTCCTATACCAACGATCAGAGACTTCTGGATGCTCCCCATAAGGACTTAAGGAGGGGGAGATCTGCTGCGATGTCTATTGTTCCCACTACTACCAACGCCGCCGTAGCGGTAACCCAGGTTATTCCTGCCTTGAAGGGAAAGTTTGATGGAATGGCAATGCGTGTTCCCACACCGGTTGGATCCATTTCTGATATAACGGCGATCCTTAAAAGAGATGTTACGGTGGAAGAGGTAAACCAGGCCTTCAAAATGGCCTCTGAAAATGAGATGAAGGGAATATTGGGATATACAGAAGAGCCGATAGTTTCTCAAGATATCGTTGGAAATAGCTGCTCTGCCATCGTAGATGGTCTTTCCACCAGGGTAATGGGTGGAAACATGGTTAAGATTCTTTCCTGGTATGACAATGAGTGGGCATATTCCTGCAGGTTAAGAGATTTAATGCTGTGGATAGTGAGAAGATGAAGAGTATAAAAGATCTTAATATAGATGGCAAGAGAGTGTTTATCCGCTGTGATTTTAATGTTCCGTTGGATAAAGATGGAAATATCGGTGATGAAACAAGGATAAGGGAAACACTGCCTACAATTGAGTATGCACTGAGCAGGAAGGCAAAGGTTATTCTGGCATCCCATCTGGGCAGACCGAAGGGAAGAGATCTTAACTACTCATTACGCCCTGTGGCCGAGAACCTGTCAAAGGCTTTAAAAAAGAAGGTGTTGTTTGTTGAAGATTGCATAGGAGAGAAAGCGGAAAAAGCAGTTTCTTCCATGAAAAAGGGAGATGTTATTTTATTAGAAAACCTGCGTTTTTATGAGGGGGAGAGGAGAGATGATGAAGTATTTGCCAAGCAACTGAAAAGGCTGTTTGATGTATATATAAGTGATGCATTTGGTACTTCTCATAGAAAGAATGCATCAGTTTACAGTCTACCAAAGATGTGCAAGGAGAAGGGAGCAGGACTGTTGCTGTTAAAGGAGATAGGATACTGGAAGAGAATACTGGAAAATCCTGCAAGACCCTTTACACTTATCTTAGGTGGTGTGAAGATATCCACGAAGCTGGGTGCACTTATGAATCTATTACACCGTCTGGACAAGGTAATCATAGGTGGAGGATTGGCATCTGCTTTTCTTCGTGCTATGGGTTTTTCTGCCGGTTCCTCTTTATTTGATGAAAATTCCACAGAGCAGGCAAAGTTTGTTATTTCCCAGGCCAAGGATAAAAACATAAAATTGTATCTACCGGTAGATTTTGTGATAGCGGAAAAGATAGAGGAAGATGCAATGACAAAGGTGGTGCCTTATCAGGAGGTCCCGTGTCAATGGTATGTGGCGGACATTGGACCTGCTTCCTGTAAGCTGTTTGGTGAAGTGTTAGAAGATGCAGCCACCATCATGTGGAATGGCCCCTTAGGTGTTTATGAGATAGACAGGTTTGCGAGGGGCACAAACTACATTGCCCACCAGGTGGCGTTGAGTTCTGCAATGAGTATTGTGGGTGGAGGAGATACAGATAGTGCTATAAAGAAAGCGAAAGAAAGAGACGGTATTACCTTTATTTCTACCGGAGGAGGAGCAAGCCTGCAGTTTTTGGAGAAAGGAACACTGCCAGGCATAGAGGTGTTGGAATGAAGTATATCGTTGCCGGTAACTGGAAGATGCATCTTACCCATTCTGAGGTGTTGAATTTAGCACTTGAGCTGAAAGAAAGTCTGATTGAGCAATCCAGAAAGATTGACATCTTTGTCTTCCCCCCGACCATCTTTCTAAAAGATGTCCAGGATGTTTTGTTTGGTTCATTAATTAAAACCGGTGTCCAAAATATGTATTTTCAGGATGAGGGCGCATATACGGGGGAAACCTCACCCCTCATGTTAAAGAGTATAAACTGCTCTTTAGCACTGATTGGACATTCGGAGAGAAGGGAGTACTTTAAGGAAGATGATGAGATGTTGAGATATAAACTGCTGGCCTGCAAAAAATGGGACATTTTACCCATTTTGTGTATTGGAGAAAGACTTGAGGAAAGAGAGAGTGGCAAAACAGAAGACATCCTGGCCTCCCAAATTACAAAGGCCCTTGATAAAACAGAGATGGAAAGACTTGTCATTGCCTATGAGCCAGTATGGGCGATAGGCACGGGAAAAACAGCTACTCCCCGGCAGGCTCAGGAAGCACATGCCTTTATAAAGAAATTGGTAAAACACATAATGGAAAAGGATGTTCCCGTTTTATATGGTGGCAGTGTAAAGGTGGAAAATGCTAAAGAACTGGCAAGAGAAAAAGACATTGATGGTTTTCTCATTGGAGGAGCAAGCCTGCATAAGGAAAGTTTTGTTAAAATAGTGAATGAATTTATTCGAATGAAGAATCTATAATGCTTTACATTTCTATTGTTGTTCAGGTTATCCTGGCATTTATAATCGTTTTTCTTATCCTGTTGCAGAAGGGGAGGGGAGCAGAGATGGGGGTTTCCTTTGGTGCAGGTGCGGCAGAAACGATGTTTGGTGCAAGAGGAGCACTGCCATTTTTAACGAAGGTCACATGGGTTTTAGTATTCCTCTTTATGGCGAATTCAGTAAATATATCTTTACTCTTACATAAGAGCAAAACAAAAACAATAATGAAAGAAACGAAAACAGAAAAGGCTGTACCTCAGAAACCGCAAAAGTTGCCGGAGCTCCCTATAAAAGCACCGTGAGAGTAGCGTTAATTCTTTTATTTTTATTTCTTCCCCTCACTTCTTTTTCTTCAACTATTGTTATAGGTTCTATTGGTGAGCCGAAGAGGCTTATTCCCATGTTATCTACAGATTCTGCGTCCAGTGATGTATCTTCTCTGATATTCAATGGACTTTTAAAGTATGACAAGGACTTGAATATCGTGGGGGACTTGGCGGAAAGTTTTAAAATAGAAGATGGAGGGAAAAGGATTACATTTTATTTGAGGAAAAATGTTCTATGGCAGGATGGTGTGGAATTTACCGCTCGTGATGTTTACTTCACTTACAGAAAGCTTATAGATGGAACAGTAGCTACACCCTATAGTGGTGATTTCCTGTTGATAAAAAATGCAAGGATAATAGACAGGTATACAATCTGTTTTGAATACAGAAAGCCATTTGCTCCTGCCCTGTCTTCCTGGACGATGGGCATTATTCCAGAACATATCTTAAAGGGAAAGGATTTAAATACAGATATATTCAACAGACACCCCATAGGCACAGGTCCATATAAACTGTTGAAGTGGAAGGCAGGGCAAGAAATCATACTTGTTGCCAATCCTCTGTACTTTAGAGGTAGGCCGAAGATAGATAGGGTTATTTATAGAATCATTCCTGATGCTTCCACCATGCTTCTGGAACTCTTCGCCGGTCACATAGACATGATGAGCTTGAATCCCATGCAGTATGTCTATGAATTTAAAGAGGAGAGGGAAAAATTTCAGGTATTTACCATGCCCAGTCCTGGTTTCACCTATGTGGGATTCAACCTGCGGGTCAAGCTGTTTTCTGATGAACGTGTAAGGAAGGCTATCTGCTATGCTATAGACAGAGAGAAGATAGCAAATACCATCCTCTTAGGGTATGGTAGTGTTTATGATTGCATATATTCTCCACTTTCATTTGCCTTTCAAAAGAAGAAAATCTACGACTATGATCCGGAAAAAGCGAAGAAACTGTTGAAAGAAGCGGGCTTTTCTGACAGCAATAAAGATGGGTATCTGGATAGGGATGGTAAGAGGTTTGAATTTACTATTTTGACCAATCAAGGAAATATGAATAGAAAGTATGCGGCGATAATGATCCAGCAGTTTCTTAGAGATGTAGGGATAAAGGTAAATATAAGGATTCTGGAATGGCAAGCTTTTTTAAGGTTACTGGAATCGGGTTCTTTTGATGCCGTTTTATTGGGATGGCAGTTAGGAATTGATCCTGATGAATATGCTTTGTGGCATTCTTCGCAGGTAAATGGGTTTAACTTTGTATACTTTAAGGATAAGGAAGTGGATGAGTTGTTAGAAGAAGGAAGAGAAACATTCAATAAAATCAGGAGGAAAGAAATTTATAAAAAGATAAACGAGATTATTATGGACAAGGTTCCCTATATCGTTTTGTACTTCCCTTATGCTATATCCATAGTACACAAGAGGTTTAAGGGAATAAAACAAGAAAAGGCAGGCATTATGTATAATTTTATAGAGTGGTGGGTGCCAGAAAGAGAACAGGTGTACAGATAATGGTTGAAAGAAACCACATCCTGTGGTATTTATCGGTAAGCTGGAGGTGTTATGGATATTAAATTGATCAGGAAACTTATAGCTTTAATGCAGGAGAGTGAAATAACAGAGTTCAGGTATAAGGATGGGGATTTATACATCTCATTGAGAAAAGGACAGCCTCAAACATCCTCGGTTCAGTCAAAACCTGCTGTTGAAAAGGAGATCGGGAAAACAGACGAAGAAAGAGAACTGGTAGAGATAAAATCGCCTATGGTGGGTACATTTTATCGTTCGCCATCACCTGGAGCACCACCCTATGTAGAGGAAGGACAGAGTGTAAAGAAGGGCGATGTTCTGTGCATTATTGAAGCGATGAAGATAATGAATGAGATTGAGGCAGAATTCCCCTGTATAATCAAGAAGGTGATGGTAAAAAATGCCCAGCGCGTAGAGTATGGAACAACTCTGTTTTTAGCCAAGAGAACCTGATGTTCAAGAAAGTCCTCGTTGCCAATAGGGGTGAGATAGCATTAAGAGTTATAAGAGCCTGTAAGGAATTGGATATAAAGACGGTTATTGCCTACTCATATGAAGATAGAGAAAGCATACCTGTAAAGATAAGCGATGAAAAGGTATGTATTGGCCCTTCAAGTTCGGATAAAAGTTACCTGAATATGGCAGCTATAGCAGAGGCTGTTTTGCAGACAAATGCAGATGCTGTTCATCCAGGATATGGATTTTTATCAGAAAATCCCTCATTTGCTGGAGTTTGCAGAGATTTGAATGTTACATTTATTGGACCTTCAATACCTTTAATGAAATATCTGTCCAACAAGTTAGAGGTGAAAAAGCGGCTGAAGAGGGCTAATATTCCAACCATTTTAGGTAGTGATGGTGTTGTGCAATCTGCAGGCGAGGCGAAAGAAATTGCAAGGAAGATAGGTTATCCTGTCTTGTTCAAGGCAGTGTGGGGAGGCGGTGGAAGGGGACTGCGAATTGTAAGAGAAGAGAAGGATATAGAAAATGCCTTTTCTGCGGCGCGTGAAGAAGCAAGGGTGTCTTTTGGCAAAGCTGATGTATACATGGAGAGGTTTATTGAACATCCAAAACATGTAGAGGTTCAGATTCTTGCTGACAAATTTGGTAATGTAATACATCTGTTTGAGAGGGATTGCACATTACAGAGGAGACATCAGAAACTCTTAGAAGAATCTCCATCACCGTTCCTTTCAGAGAAAAAGAGGAAGGAGATCTTGGATGCAGCTGTTAAGATAGCCAGAATTCTCAACTATGAAAATGTAGGGACCGTAGAGTTTTTATTGGACGAACAGGGAAACTTTTATTTCATAGAGATAAACACCCGTATTCAGGTAGAGCATCCGGTTACAGAAATGTGTACGGGGATAGATATCATGAAGGAGCAAATTAAACTTGCTGCTGGCGAAAAGCTGAACATAAATCAAAAGGATGTAAATGTTAAATTTCATAGTATGGAATGCAGAATAAACGCTGAAGATGAAAGGTTTATCCCTTCTCCGGGGAGAATAGAAAAGTTATTTATCCCTGGCGGACCTGGCGTGCGTGTGGATACAGCCATCTACGGTGGATGTAGTGTAACTCCATATTACGATTCACTCATTGCCAAGCTCATTGTCAGAGGTAATACCAGGGATGAAACGATTGGGCGCATGGAGAGGGCACTGGATGAATTTATTGTAGAGGGAATAAAGACAAACATTCCATTTTTCAAAAAGATAGTAAGTAGTGATCGTTTTAAGAATAAAGATTACGATACAAACTATATTGACCGTAATTTTTAAAAGTAGAAATCATCCGAAAACCGCTTCCCTTACTTCCTCCATTGTTTTTTCCGATTCTCTATGTGCTTTTTTTGTTCCTTCCTCAAATATAGAAAGAATGTCTTCCTTCCTCTTCTTCCATATTTCTCTTTTTTCCCTGTAGGGTCTCAATTTTTCGTTAATGTTTTTTATAAGTATATTCTTGCAGTCTACACACCCTATTGAAGCATTCCTGCATCCTTCCTCTATTTCTCTTACCTCTTGTTTACCGCTAAAGATCTGGTGTAAATAGAATACGCCGCATATACTTGGTCTTCCTGGATCATTCCTCCTCAAACGCTGGGGATCTGTAAACATGACCTTTATCTTTTCTCTGGTCTCTTCCTCGCTATCACTCAAATAGATGGCATTGCCGTAAGATTTGCTCATTTTTCTTCCGTCTATACCCAATATTTTGGGAGCGGTGGAGAGAAGAGCTTGGGGCTCTAAGAGCACATCCTTCTTTGTCAGGTAGTTGAATCTCCTTACAATTTCTCTTGCCAGTTCCAGATGTGGTAGCTGGTCAGCTCCCACCGGTACATATCTTGCTTTATACATGACGATATCTGCAGTCATCAACACGGGGTAACCCAAAAAACCAAGGTTTCCCGCGGTTTTTTCTCCTATTTGAGATACGCCATCTTTGTAGGATGGATTTCTCTCCAGCCAGGAGATAGGTGTAATCATTGAAAGGATGGTGAACAGTTCCGCATGTTCCTTTATTTTTGATTGTATAAATATTGTACTTTTCTCAGGGTTTAGACCAAATGAAAACCAATCGATGGCCATATTCATTGTTTCTTCTCTCAAATGGGTAGAATGGGTGAAATCTGTGGTTAGGGCATGAAGGTCTGCCACAAAGTAGAATGTTTCGTAATCTTCATTTTGCAATTTTATCCAGTTGTTCAGTGCACCATACAGGTTTCCCAAGTGTAGATTTCCTGTAGGTCTCATTCCACTTAAGACTCTATCCATAAAAGCTACCTGGTTAACAGAACTACACATTAGTGCAATTCTGGCTGGGGTATTTGTATTCCGCCTTTTCAGAATACCCCCAAGCCCCAGCTGGCGGTATTTTTGGGGTATCCATAGTCCCTACACCAGGTGTAGGGACTAACCCTTTCACCACCCTTTCCCAATCCCCCAAAACCAATACTGGTTTCAAAGGAGAGAAGTCCCTTACAAAGGATTTCCCAAGAAGAGGGAAGGTGAAGGCTGCTCTGAGAACTCTCCAGCCTTTTTGTCTCTCTTTTGAGAGACCCCTCACAGGCTTGTTCCTTCCAGGGGCCTGCTTTTGGGTAGCTGAATCACTCTCAGAGCTTTTAAGCTGAGTAATTTGCTTTTTTATAGTCTTTATGTCCAGATTTGTTTTCCTTAATTCTTCTTTTAAGGGTTTTCTTTTCCATTTGTTGTTTTCTTCTATTTTATTTTTTAGTTCTTCTTTCTTTTCTTTTAGCTTATACAAGCAGTATTCTAAGAAGTCTTCTTTTTTAAGAAGTTTCAGGTAGTTTTTAGGTATCTCTTCTCTATATCCTATCCCTCTTCTTGCCATTACAAATGCCCCTGCTATATCTTTGTCTATTAAGTATTGTGGAGCATATTTAAGCTTTCCTATTATTGATGTGAATGCTGGATTTATTTTAACAACTTCTATTCCTTCTCTTTTTGCTAATATTTCTATCTTCTGAAGTATTCCTTTGTAGATGAATTGCTGAAATCTTTTCCTTAGCTTTTTTCTTCCATCTCCTCTTGTTCCTTTGGGTAGTTTTTTGAGATTTTCTATTGCTATAGCTCTTTTCTTTTCTTTTGCTAAGCTAATTATCCGGTGAGCAATACTCCAGGAAAGTATTTCTCTTTTTGCTTTGTTTTCCCCTATGAGTTTGTTTAGGTTTATCCTTCCAAAACTATTAAGGTTTCCATCTTTTTTTATTTCTGCATATGCTATGTGAAATGGACTTGCATTGATATCTATGCCTATAACCCCATTTTGTCTTTTTATTGAGATTTCAGGCAGTTTTTCTTTAAAGCTAATGTAAGCATAAGTCTTTTTGTTTTTCTTTTTTAGTTCCACTGAGTAAGGATTGTATTTTCCTGTTGTTTCTCCTATAAGTAGATTCTCAATGAAGTTAATCCATTTGTCTTTCTCTTTTCTTCCTTTTTGCACATTTCTGTGAACTTCTGCATAGATGCATCTTCCTTTTCCTGTATTGATTCTGAGGTATAGTTTTCCATCTACAAAGACAAATCTTAAGTTAAGATTTCCTTTTTTTGAGCTGTCTCCTCTTGAATATGCTATTCCCTTTCTTTTTTCTTTCCACTTCCTTTTTAGTTTTTCTCTTCTTTCTCCTGTAAGATGGTTTTTCTTTAACTTTTCAAATAGTTTTCTGCTTCCAAAGATAACTTTCTTTGGGTTTTGTCCTTTTTCTTTGCAACTTCTCAGAATCTCATTAGCTTTTAAAACAGCATCATCACAATATCTGGAATTTAAAAGAAATATCTTTTGTAAAGATTTTTTTAAATCTTTTCTCTTCCATCCTTCTAAAAGCCTATTATAAGCAAATCTTATGCATGAAGAAAAAGATTGCATGAGCTTTAGAACATTAGTTCTATCTTCAAAAGACTCAAATTCTAAAAGACACTGGACTGTAATCAATCTTTTCTTCTCCCTCCTGTGAATCCCATATAAATCTTTCATCTTTTGTACACTTAAAAGAATTTGATTTTGCATATGTGTTACTGTATGCTGATATACACTTTCTGTCAACTGCCTAAACCTCCTAAAAGAAGCTTTGATAGATATTCCACCAGCGGGAAAACGGTAGAGTTAAAGAATCCCAGAAATAATAAGACAATAACTATATATAAACCAAACGGTTCAAGTCTCTCTAACATGCAGGAATACTTCCAGGGCAGAAGACCCACTGCTATTCTTCCTCCATCCAGCGGTGGGATAGGAATGAGATTAAATACACCTAAAATCAAGTTTATGTAAACGCCATACCAGAAGACTATACCCAGTAACGAAGAGAAAGAGAATAGGTGATAGAAAATGGCAAATACAACAGCTAACACGAAATTTGAAACAGGCCCTGCCATAGCTACATATACAGAGTCTCTTTTGGGATTATGTAGATTGTTGAAATTTACAGGAACAGGTTTTGCCCATCCAAACAGAATGGGGGATTTAAAAACAATGAGAAGTACGGGGATAATAATTGTACCTATTAGATCTATGTGTGGAATGGGATTGAGTGTTAGTCTGCCCATGAATTTTGCAGTATTGTCTCCCAACCTGTAGGCTACATATCCATGCATAACCTCATGCACAACAATAGAAAAGATCAGTATAATGATAGCTAAAATATAAATCTGTATCTGCATTTACTCTAAACCTCTTATATCAAAACTCTTTATATATTCCTCAATTTTCTTTAATTCTTCTGCTTCTTTCAGCCTTTCCTTTTCCATTGATTCTTTATCTCCTGTTGATAATGCCTTTAATTCTCTCTCTATTCTTTCCACTCTATGCAGGAGATAACGCATCAACTTTCCTTCAATGTCTGGAATTTTTGTGTGTTCTAAGTCTACGCCTTCCGTCTTTCCCTTTTTCTTCACTACTCTTCCCGGTATACCTACCACTGTAGAATCTGGCGGAACATCTTTTACTACAACACTGCTTGCGCCTATCCTGCTATTTTCTCCTATGGTAACTGCACCTAAGACCTTAGCTCCTCCTCCCACAACCACATTGTTTTTCAGAGTGGGATGTCTCTTTACCTTTTTCAGGCTTGTTCCACCCAGTGTTACACCCTGATAAAGTGTTACATCATCACCAATTTCTGTGGTTTCGCCAATGACCACTCCCATACCATGATCAATAAAAAACCTCCTCCCTATTTTTGCTCCTGGATGAATTTCAATGCCCGTGAAAAATCTGACTATATGAGAAACAAGTCTTCCAATAAACTTTAACTTATGTTCCCAGAAAAAATGGGCAATCCGATAACCCCATAATGCATGCAGTCCTGGATAGCAGAAGAAAACCTCAAGACTATTTCTTGCCGCAGGGTCTCTTTCAAGCACAGTGTGAATATCTTCTTTTATTCTCTTAAACATAACCCTTTTTTTTCAGAAGAAAGAGGAGTTCTTCCTGTTTTTTCTTCATTTTACAAAAATTTTCTTCACTGTCATCTCTATATCCCATGAGATGTAAAAAACCGTGGATAAGCAAAGTGGCCAGTTCTTCTTTTAATGGTATCTTTATTTCTCTTGCATCCTTTTTTGCTCTGTCCCAGGAGATCACGATATCCCCCAGCAATCTGCAAAATACATTATCCTCTCCCTCTCTCAGTGGAAAAGAGAGAACATCAGTAGATTCATCTATACCTCTATACTTTTTGTTCAATGTCTTCATCTTTTCGTCATCTGTTATAAGGATGCTTACCTCTACATCTTTCAATCCAAACTGCTCACCCAAAAAACCCATAATATTTTTTATCCAGTTCTTACTGATTCTTCCCTTGTTTTGTGTTACTTCCGTTTTCACCGGCTGCCTCCGGATAATCTACGCGATAATGAAACATGCCACTCAATACCTTTACAAATGCATCGGAAATCTTATTGAGATCTGCAAGTGTTAAATCGCATTCATCCAATTGTCCATCCAGAAAGATATCGGTGATCGTCTTTTTTACCACCTGTTTGATATGTGAGATACTGGGATCGGTTAAGGTGCGGGAAATTGCCTCTATCTGATCGGCAATCATAATAATACCTGCTTCTCTCGTTTGCGGTTTTGGCCCCTTGTATCTAAATTCTTCTTCCTTTACATCCATTTTCTGTTCTTTCGCTTTATTATAAAAATACTTAATAAGTGTTGTTCCATGATGTTGCTGAATAATATCCTTTATTCTTCTGCCCAGTCTGTATTTATTTGCCAGAAGTATTCCCTCTTTTACATGATCTATAAGTATCAGCGCGCTCATTGAAGGGGAGAGTTTGTTATGCTTATTTACCCCGCTTATTTGATTTTCTATAAAGTATAAAGGTTTGGACATTTTGCCTATATCATGGTAGTAAGCACCAACCTTAGCTAAAACGGAATCAGCACCTATCGCCTGAGCTGCCGATTCTGCTAAACTACTCATAGCAATGCTGTGTTGATATGTGCCCGGGGCTTTTAAAGCTAATTCTCTTAGTAGAGGATGGTTTAAGTTCCCCAACTCCATCAGTTTTATGTTTGTAGAGATACTGAAGAGCCATTCGTATACAGGCAGTATACCAGAGACTATCAGGATAACCGTAATACCAGAAATAATGCCGAAAACACAGGAAATTAATGTATGAACGGAGAAGAAACCTTCATGCATGGAAAAAAGCAATATCAATATAACATTTATCAGTGAAATGTTTGTCCCTGTTTTTATGATTCCTGCTCGTTCCTTGCACTTTGAAATACAGAGAGAACCACCTGTACTTCCTAAGAAGACATAAAGGGCGATTTGCATATTAACTGCTTTGTCAGGAAGGAGAAAAACACAAGCAGAGAGCAGAAAGGCAAATATTAAAGAAAGTTCAAAGCTTGTGGTTAATGCTATAATTGCTGCTCCAAACGCAAAGGGGGTGGCATACAGTATAGAAATCTTTGAGAGTAGCATACTACCGTACGAAATGTTACTGGCCAGATACTCGTAAACCTTGACTACAACAACACTTGAGAGAAAAGTAACCAAAAACAGCCTTACATGGTTTTCATTTTTTAGATACCTTTTACCCATATGCCGCATGATGAGGTAAGAAAAGAAACCAAAAACAGCTAAAAGGAGAGTGGTTCTGGCGTAATCAAAGATGGTATCTTTCTTGCGTTCCAGCATATTCATTGCAGTGAGTTTTGCGTAATTTGCAGGCGTTATAATATCTCCCTCTCTAACAATAACCTGTCCTTTTTTTACCTGAATAAATGCTTTATCTACCTTAGCTGCTGCCTCATCTTTCCTCCTTTCGGTCTCTGCACTATCGTAAAACAGATTTGGACGAATGAGCTTTTTTGCAATGTCCCATATTAAAAACTGATAAGCATAGCTTTGTTTTGAGGATATTATATCTTCATAGATTTCAAATTTTACCCTTTCTACATCCAGGATAGAAGAGGTTTTCATCTGCTTCTGTTTTCCGGTCTGCAAATCCTTTACCGTGATTACCTTAGAGGCAAATCCAATTCCTTCTTTCGTAGATACTATAGGTTTGTCTTTCAACTGCATGCATATACTGATTATTGCCTCCTCTATTTCAGGAGAAAACCTTAGTCCCATCAATCTTTCAAAAATGGAATGGTCAGCCTCTATACCCATGGTTTTAAAGAGTGTGGTTTCAAATTTTTTTATGCTTTGCTTGGTAGTAAGTTTTGGCAAAGCATTTCTGCCCATAGAAAATGAGTTTCTTACATTACGTGATAGTTCCAGATAAACGGAGGGATTAAAATCAAATACGGGTGTAACATTTTTTCTCGCTTCGTCTATGCGCAATTGAGTGGCTGCTTTATCTTCGATAAGCAAATCCTCTTTTGCCCTGATCGTTTGCGGAGAAACATCACCTACATGTAAATTGTAGATAAGACCCCGGGAAGGAAAAAATAGAAGACTGGTTAACACAAATGTAACAGCCAGTATAGCATATACGCTTGTTACATATTTAAAGATAACATTGAAAAGGTTTTTTATCTTTTTCTTTATTTTACTTTGCTTCTTTTCTCTCATAAGCCTCAATAATTTTTGTTACTATGGGATTTCTTACTACATCGTCCTTGGTGAAATAAACAATTTTCAAACCCTCAACAAAAGACAATGTTTCCCTTATATCTACAAGCCCTGATTTCTCTGCAGAGGGCAGATCTATCTGTGTGATATCACCTGTTATTACTGCCTTTGAATTAAAACCCAGTCTCGTTAAAAACATCTTCATCTGAGCAGGCGAGGTATTCTGTGCCTCATCAAGGATAATAAATGCATCATTCAATGTTCTTCCTCTCATGTATGCTAAGGGAATAATTTCAATCCTTCCTTGATTCAACAACCTATTTACTCTATCCATGTCCAGAATATCGTATAATGCATCGTATAAAGGTCTCATATATGGATGTACCTTTTCATACATATCACCAGGCAGAAAGCCTAACTTTTCTCCTGCTTCTACAGCTGGTCTGCTAAGGATAATCCTCTTTACCTTTTTCTTTAAAAGGTAAAATAAAGCCATCGCCACACTCAAATAGGTTTTCCCTGTTCCCGCCGGCCCGATGCATACCGTTATTATATTATTCTTGATAGCCTCTATGTAGTTTCTTTGAGCAACAGTTTTTGGCACAATCTTCTTTGCTTTGCCGTGCAATGTTTCTGTAGCGAAAATAGTTTCCACCCTGACATCCTTTGCATCTACAGTTTTTAAAATATTTTCAAAATCCTTTTTTGAAATATACTGTCCCTCACTGATCATTCTGTCTATATCCTGAAAAAATAAAAATGCCCTTTCTACATCGTCTTCATTTCCGGATATAATTACATCTCCTCCTCTAAAAATTGTATCGACGCCAAACGTTCTGTTTATGTCCTTCAGCTTTTCTTCGTTTTTATCCAGTAAAAAGGCTATATAGGATGTGTTTTTCAATGTAATACGCTTATCCACTTATTCTCTCTACTCCCACTCTATTGTTGCCGGGGGTTTGCTGGATATATCGTAGACTACCCTGTTTACACCAGATACCTCGTTTATTATTCTGGTGGATATCTTACTCAAAAGTTCGTAGGGAAGTTTTGCCCAATCGGCTGTCATACCGTCTACGCTTTCCACCGCCCTTATGACTACTGTATAATCATATGTTCTCCTATCCCCCATCACGCCTACTGTGCGCACAGGTAAGAATACCGCAAAGGACTGCCATAATTTGTCATAAAATCCGGCTTTCTTTATCTCACTGGTGATGATATCATCGCTGTTTCTCAGTATATCCAGTTTTTCCTCAGTTACCTCTCCAATAATTCTTATTGCCAGGCCTGGTCCTGGAAAGGGTTGTCTTTTAACATATTCTTCCGGCAATCCCAGAATTTTTCCTACCTTTCTCACTTCATCCTTAAATAATTCTTTTAGCGGTTCTATAAGCTTGAATTTCAAGTCCTTTGGCAGTCCACCCACATTATGATGCGTTTTTATTCTTGCCGATGGTCCCTTCACCTGCCTGCTTTCAATTACATCAGGATATAATGTGCCCTGTGCCAAAAAATCCACATTCTCATATACCTTGGCTACTTCATAGAAGATATTGATGAATTCTTCTCCAATAATCTTTCTCTTTTTCTCTGGATCCTCAACGCCCTTCAATCTCTTTAAAAAGGAATGAGAAGCATCCACATAATGGATATCTATTCCCATTTTTTTGAAGGCATTTCTTACCTCTGTTTCTTCATCTTTCCTCAACAAACCGTTATTTATAAAAACAGGAATTACATTCTTACCCACTGCCTTGTATAAAAGACAAACCAAAACTGAAGAATCCACTCCGCCCGACAGTGCGCATAGAATTTTGCTTTTTCCCACTCTTTTTCTTATATCTTCTATTTTTGAGGATATGAAATGCTCTATCGTCCACCCTCCAGAAACACGGCATACTCTATAGGCAAAATTTTCCAGCATCTTTTCTCCGTATCGGGTATGATAGACCTCAGGGTGAAATTGCAGCAACCATATCCTCTTTTCTTTATCCCTGATGGCAGCAAAGGGGGAATTGTCAGTGCGAGCAATGCAAACAAATTGAGGCGGGAGTTTTTCTATTTTATCCCCATGGCTCATCCAGACCAGTGAATTGTCCTCAACTCCTTCAAACAGCTCCTCATTCTTTTCTATATGTAGTTCAGCAGGTCCATACTCTCCTTTTGAACCCTTTAACACCTTTCCTCCAAACAGATGAACAAATAACTGCATTCCATAGCAGATGCCCAGAATGGGAACAGGCAACTTAAAAACATCCAACGAAGGGATGGGTGCATCTTTTTCCCATACACTCATAGGTCCTCCGGAGAGGATGATTCCCTTTGCACATTTAAGTTTTTCTGTCTCTACATTAAATGGATAGATTTCTGTGTAAACACCTTTTTCTCTCATCTTCCTTGCAATAAGCTGAGTATATTGAGAACCAAAATCAAGAACAATGATCTCTGGATTCATCTATCCTCCAATGGCTACTTTTTCTATACCTGTATCCGGCGCACCTACACCGGAAAGAAATTCTATCTCCTTGGAAAGAGCAAAGACCCTGCTTAAAAGCGCAAAGATGTTACCTGCCATAGTGGCTCCCTTAAATGGTTCATGTTTTTTGCCGTTTTCTATCTTTTGACCTGATATACCTACGGAGAAATCGCCTGTTATCTGGTTCGCGGTATGTAATCCCAGAATATCTGTGATATACAGTCCATTGTTCATCAGAGAAAGTATATCTTCTTCCATTCCGTTTTCTATATAGAGGTTCGTAGGGGTAATCCTTGGGATCTGTCTATAATTTTCGCGAAAGGCATTAGCTGTATTTTCACAATTTAACCTCTTACTGGTAAACGAGTTATGGAGAAAACTCCTTAAAATACCATTTTCCACCAGTTTTGTTTTTTTGGTAGGCATACCTTCGCAATCACATATAAATGTGCCCACTCCATCTTTCATTGTTCCATCGTCTATTATGTTTATGAGGGGTGAAACAATCCTGGTTCCAATTTTATTCTCCAGTGGTGTTGCATGTTTTAAAACAGAATCTCCTTTAAAGGTGGAAGAAAAGAAGGATAGAAACTGTCTCATTACACGTGATGAAAGGACAACATTGTATGTGCCTTTTTCCAGTGTCTTTGCGCCCAGCTTTTCTATAGCCCTAAATGCCATGTTTTTGCCGATTTCTTCTGCATCTATGGCACTGAATATGACCCCATCCTTTGCATAGAAGCCTATTTGAGCGTCTTTGTCTACAGCTAAGGCTGTTCCATAAGCGGTGTAGAGAATATGTTCATCTGTGCAATCTACACCTTTACTGTTCCAGACAGAAATACACTTTTTCACCATAGAAAGACCCACCTCTTTCACCGTTATTCTCTTATCTGTGTTTTCCGCTGCATCCTTTATACGCTTTATCTTATCAAGTAAGACACTCTCTTTTACCATCTCTCTCCTTTCTTTGAACCTATAGTTAGTTTTTGCCTCGGGTAAAGATATATCTTCTTCTTTAACCAACCTGCTCCAGTTTTTTATACCAGAGGTTATATCCTTCAATTTATTTTGCCAGTCAGGAAAACAGGGTATACAAAAATCTATTCTATGTCCTCCTTCAACGATTCTAAAACCTAATCCCCTTTCCTTTTTCTTCAATAAGCTGAGTTCGTTTTCCTTCAAGTCGTAATTTATCTCCTGTTCCTCCTCTCCATATATTTCAAATTCCTTAAAGTTGGATAGAATCTCTCTTGCCTCTTTTATCTCTTCCATTTGTTCCCCCATGGTTTGGGTAAAAATATGTCCTTATAGGTCTCTAAGGCAAACCTGTCCGTCATACCCGATATATAATCTATAACCACTGTTTCTCTATCTTCTGAAAATTGTTTTTTTATCTGTTCCGTGTGTTCAAGGAAATAGTAAAATAGTTCTTCTACTATCTTTTCTGCTTTTTTTGCTACATTCAGTATCTTTTCGTTGAAGTAAACATTTTCAAACAGGAAGTCCCTTAGACTCTCCAATGCCTCTAAAACCTCATCTTCCATGTCTATATGGTGATAATTATTGTCCATCGTTTTTTTGATTACACTTTTAACCAGGGTAGCAATTCTCTTTGAATGGTTGTCTCCTAAGATATTCGTTATTGATTTAGGTAGGTCACTCTCTTTAATGATGTTTGCACGAATGGCATCATCGATATCGTGATTCACATAGGCAATACAATCTGAAATCCTCACAACTTGGCCTTCTAACGTGAAAGGCATATCTTCAGTCATTATACTGCCTTTTCCCTTCGAATGCTTTAATATTCCATCCCTTACCTCTTCAGTGAGATTCAATCCCTTACCTTCCCTTGCTATAACATCTACTATTCTCAGGCTTTGTATTTCGTGTTTAAAGCCATTTTTGCTTATTCTATTTAACGCCGATTCACCAGCGTGGCCGAACGGCGTATGTCCCAGATCGTGTCCCAGTGCTATGGCTTCAGTAAGCGTTTCATTTAGAAACAATGCTCTGCTGATAGTTCTGGCAATCTGGGCAACCTCCAGGGTATGGGTTAAACGTGTGCGGTAGTGATCACTGACAGGAGAAAGAAAAACCTGTGTTTTATGCTGTAGTCTGCGAAAAGCCTTGCAATGGATGATGCGATCTCTATCTCTCATGAACTCTGTTCTTACATCATCCGGCGCTTCTTTTCTTCTCCTTCCCTTGGTGGAGCAAGAAAGTGCAGCTTTCCTGTGAAGGGTGTTTTTTTCTTCCTTCTCCAGTTCTTCTCTGATACTCATAGAGTGTGCAGCATCTCCTCGGCAAAATGCATCCAGTTTCTCTTCATATATACTTCCTTTTTTATGTATATAGGAGTATTATACAGGGCGCTTACGATCAATGCATCGGAAAGATTCAACCAATATCGTTCACAGAAATCTTCATCACCAATTTCTACTTGAGCCAGACTGTCTCCTGTTTGTGTACTGAATACTATCACGGCGTTCACCGATAAATTTGCCCTGTTAAACAGATTATCCAGCAACTTGTAAAAGTTGTTTTCTGGAGCATAGATGCCAAGGAGAAGAAGGGAGAGAACACAGGCCTTCTCTTTTGGTATAGAAAATTCATAGACTTCATTTGAGTCATCTTCTAAGATGACGCTTCCCCTATCCTTGTGAAAATCCACATCTTTGATCTTCAAACTTACCATGATCTTTCTCCATCATTCCCTGCAAACTATGTTTTTTTGCCTCCTGAATAATAACTTTAACTATTTCCCCTTTCTTTGCCTTACCTGAAAAATTTACTACCTTGTTTGTTGTTGTTCTACCTGTAAGGAGACCACCTCTCTTAGCCTTTCCCTCTACCAAGACATCAAATGTCTTTCCCACATCCCTCAGGTTGCTTTCCCATGTGATTTTTTCCTGGAGACTTTGAAATCTACTCAATCTTTTCTCCTTTATTTCTTCTGGCACCATCTCCTTTATAGAAGCAGCAATCGTGAAGGGTCTCGGTGAGTACCTGAAGGAAAAGGAAGAATCAAATCTCACTTTTCTCAACATATCCATCGTTTGCTCAAAATCATAATCTGTTTCAGCAGGAAATCCAACAATAACATCCGTAGAGATACTCCCCTTTGTTTTTTCTCTAAAGAGCAACGCCTTTTCTATGTATTCCTCCCTTGTATATCTTCTTCTCATAAGCTTCAGTATTCTATTTGAACCGCTCTGAACAGGCAAATGAATATGTTTGCAGACCTTGTCTATCTCTCCGATTGCCGAGATGAGAGAGTATGAGAAATCCTTGGGGTGGGAGGTAACAAATCTTATTCTCCGTATACCATCAATTTTGCTAACATCGTATAGGAGATCAACAAAGTTATAATCTTTATAAAGGTCTTTCCCGTAGGAATTTACATTTTGCCCCAGTAGTGTTACTTCTTTAACCCCATCCTGGGCCAACCTCCTTATCTCTTCCAATACATATTCTTTCTCCCTGCTTATTTCCTTTCCCCTGGTATAAGGAACGATACAATAGGAACAAAAATTACTACAGCCGTATGTAATGTCCACAAAAGCACTTACCTTATTCTTCAAGTGTGGTAATATCTTGTTAGGATTTCGCATTGTTGAGGGGATATGCACTACTTTCTTTCCATTCAATACATCTTCTAAAATCTGTTCGAAATCTTCTATTCCCCGCGTATTCAAAACAGCATCCACTTTAAATCTGTTTAATATTTCCTTTCCCCTGTACTGAGCAACGCAGCCACAAACAATGACTTTTGCATCTTTCTTTTTTTCAGCGCAGAGACGGCCCACACAACTGTACAACTTCTGTTCAGCTTTTTCTCTCACTGCGCAACTGTTTACTATTAAGATGTCTGCCTCCTTGAAAGGAGAGGGAGAATAACCTTTGTTCTCAAGAACTGCTGCCATCTTTTCTGAGTCCCGCTCATTCATCTGACAGCCGAAGGTTTTTATATAGTATTTTAGGTTTTCTTTTGATATTTGTTTACCCATATTTTATGTTCTTTCAAGTTTTTAGAAAATATATGTGTTCCATCACCTTTAGAAACAAAGTAGAGGTAATCCACGTTCGCAGGATGGAGGGCGGCAATGAGGGAGTTTCTGCCAGGATTACAGATGGGCGTAGGAGGAAGTCCATAAAATAGATAGGTGTTATAAGGTGTAGGTTTTTTTAAGTCCTCCTTTTTTAAGTTTCCATCAAAGTTTGATAATCCATAGATTACCGTTGAATCCATACACAATTTTATACCCTTTTTTAATCTGTTGTATATAACGGCAGACACTTCTGCCTTTTCCTCGTTTTTGGCTGTTTCCTTTTCTACAATAGAGGCTATCTTCAAGATCTTATATCTGTCATTCTTAGATGGAGATAACCTGCTGTATACCTCGTTGAACCTGTTTACCATTGTCCTGATTATTTGTTCTGCTTTCTCCCCACGATAAAAGATGTAGGTATCTGGAAATAGAAATCCCTCTAAGGATGTTTCCTTTACTAAGCTGTGGACAAATTTCTTGTTGTTACAGGTTTCCAGGAACTCTTCTTTTCTTATCACGTGAGAGCTATCCAGAACTTCAGCAATCTGCTCTATAGTATAGCCTTCGGGTATGGTAACCTTTATGACAGGAGGTTTGGAAGATATAAGCTCCATTCCTACTTCCTTAGGAGTTAGGTGTGTGGAAAACCTGTGCATCCCTGCTTTTATCCTTTTGGATATACCGCTCAAGATAACATAATAGTAGAACCAATCTGGTTTCTTTATGATTTTTTCTTCATGCAATCTTCTTATGATATCTTTTACTTTCTCCCCTCTTTCTATAGACATATACTTTACCTTCTCTTTTGAGGATGCAGGGGAATTGAGGTAGTGATTAAAGGAAGTAAAGAGGAAAACTATTGCTACCAGGATTAAGGCATATAAGATAAGGTTTATGATTAACAGTCTCTTTGCATTTATCTTCATTTGACAGAATCTAAATATCCCTGAAGTATAAACGCCGCCGCAATCTTATCTACGGTCTCTTTTTTCTTCTTTCCCTTGACTGATGCTTCAGAAAGAACCCTTAGAGAAAAGCTCGTGGAAAGCCTTTCGTCCCATGTGGTTATCTTTATTCCTTTCAGGATTTTCTTTAATTTTTCCACAAATGCCTTTGTGATTTCTGCTCTGAAGCCACAGGTATCATCCATATTGATGGGCATACCTACAACAACTGTTCCCACATTATGTTCCTTTACCATCGTTTCAATCTTTTTATACAACCCCTTTTCGTTTTTAAAGGTTGCAAGACCTGTAGCTATTATATTCATAGGATCGCTTATCGCAATACCCACCCTTTTATCTCCATAGTCTATACCCATTATTCTCATCACATTTGAAAGATAATGAAAATAAAATATAATTCAATCCAATATGAGAAAAATATTATTTTTCTTTCTTGTCATCCTGTGTATTTCATTCACTTACAGAGGAGCGGAGCTGCTCTATGAAAGTGCATCTTATAGAGAAACATATTACACCCACAATTTCAACCGGGAAAAACTTTTAGAAATAGCGGAGGAATACAAATATCTATATGAAAATTATTCAAAAACCAAATACGCACCTATATCTGCCTATAGGAGGGCATGCATCTTCAACAATCTGTACAGGAGATATAAACTACCGCATTATAAAAGTGAAGTTGTAAAATCTTTGAAACTTTTAATCGAAAATTATCCAGAGAGCTGGGTGACAAAGGTTGCCAGGCGGAAGTTTCGACAGATAATCGTTATTCCTCCGAAGAGATATACCGTAGTTGTTGACCCCGGACATGGGGGGAAAGATCCTGGAGCAATAGGAATTAGGGGAGTAAAGGAAAAGGATATTGTCTTAAAGATTGCAAGGGAAGTAAAGAAAGAACTTTCCAGAAAAGGAATAGATGTATATCTTACCAGAAAGACAGATGCTTTTATTCCCCTTTCCGAAAGGGCGCGTATCGCCAATGAGAAAGGTGCAGATGTGTTTGTCTCTATTCATTGTAACGCCTGTAATAATAAAAAGGTAAGAGGAGTATCCACCTGGATATTAAATGCCACATCCGATAAGAGGGCAATAGAGATTGCGGCTCGAGAAAATAATGTGCCCGTCGAAAAGATGGATGATATAAACAAGATAATACTCTCTTTAATACAGAGTGCAAAACTCAATATATCAAAAAAACTTGCATATTATGTGCAGAAAGATATTGTAAGGGAACTCCATGGTGCATCTCAGGGTCTCGGTGTAAGACAAGCTCCCTTCTACGTTTTAGTGGATACCCGTATGCCCAGTATATTGGTGGAGGCATTGTTTGTGACAAATCCCTCAGATGCAAGACTCCTCTCAAAAAGGGCATATAGAAGGCGTATTGCTAAAGGTATCTCAGAGGGTATTGTTAAATTCTTAAAAGAAAGGGGCAATGTCATTAGTAAATCAAGGGTTACACTTTTTAAATAGTAGGTAAGAGATCTCTTTCACACAATCTGAGGTTATGTGAAATGCAGTCAAGCGCTGCCAAATTCATCCGACTTTAGCTATCTTCCATCTTACAAGTAGATTAGAAAATAAGACAGGAATTATAAATTTAAACACTATACTTGAAGCTACAATAACGGAATACAAACCAGTGTGTATTAGACCATTTTCAAACAAAATTTTTACAATGATTATGCTTGTACTGAACCTTACTGAAAGCCCAATTCCCAGCAAAATGGATTTTTTTATCCCGAGTTCTTTTTTACCAACGACTAAACTCCCCAAAATCTTTGCTCCATTAGACACTCCAACCACCAAAAGAACAAGTAGCGGATAAGAAACAAGATAATTTATATCCATTGTAATTCCAACCCACACGAAGAATAAGGGAGCGAAGAAGCCATAGCACATAGTCTTTACTTCGCTTTCAATTGTCTTTAGTCTTTCTTCTGGTATAAATGTTTTGAGGGCAATTCCAGAAAGCAAGGCGGCAATTGCGGTTGCGTGCGCATATTCCCCGACGCCTAAAAACAAAAAGAAAATAAATAATACAAAAAGAAACAGGTTCTCGATACCTAAGAAACCGAATTTTGCGCTCTCTTTTTTTAATTTTGTCAATCCAAAAGCTAAACCAAATAAAGTGAAAAGTGAGATTAATATTAAAGCTATATTTGAATGAGTAGTATTAGATCCTATTAAAAATATTACCAGTATTAAAATTGAAATTTCTATCACGTCGTCTAAAGTTCCTATCCCGATTATGCTCTGCCCTAATTTTGTATTCACGATTTTGAACTCATCCAGAATAGGGATTAGAATTGCTTCGCCAACTGTAGCAAAGGAAAGCGCCACAACGAAAGAAATAAACCATTCATATCTGAAAACAAAGTGGATTAGAAGGGTTCCAAAAAATGCTTCCAGAAATATTATGAAAAAGGTTGCTTTGATGATAAATTTACCCTGTTTTTTTAATTTATCCAAATCCAGTTCAAAACCTATAATAAAAAGCAGGAAATACATCCCAAGTTGGGCCAAAAAGTTAAATTCTGGTAAAGAAGTAATAGAAGTAAATGGGTTGTAAATTGCAAGCAAAAAACCAAAAATCAAGGCAGCAAAAATCCAGGGAACCCTTATTTTTTCCACCAATCTTCCGATTATAAAAGTGAATAGAAATACGATAGAAAAAAATATGAATAAGTTTATCATAATTGCTTATATTATTATATATTACTTAAATTACTCGCATTTCATATAACTTAAAATAACCAAATGAGTTCGTTTATCCCTTACTCTGAGAGAACCTAACTTTCTGTACATAAAGTAGGAAATTCACTTCTTTGTAGCCTCATTACCTCATTATCATGATCATTAAAATCTATAAATAATTTTTTATATTGCATTTTTGTAAGTGTTCACCGCAAAAAACACAGAGGACTCTCAATATTAAAAACCATGAACCAGATTAAAAAACCCTTGTCCAAAAATCAATCGCGGATTTTTAGGACATATGTATTTTTTCATCAATGAGATTAATCTATTCAACTTTGGTATCCCTTCTGATAATGTGCCCAGGTTGGGCTAAAAGCTGGACAGAATCTCTGACACCCAGAAATTCATAAATCTTAAATATAGGTCTAGAATTATTAAGAGTATAAAAATGGATTCCTCTAACATTGTGGTCAACTAAGTCGCGAACTTGTTCTGTTGCCCAGTGAATTCCTATTTTTTCTATGTATTCGTCGCTTTCTGCCCGCATAATTGACTTTAATAGAGAAGCCGGTAAGCGAGAGCCAGCAGCTAATTCTGCCATACGGATCATTCTTTGATAAGAGGTAATGGGCAAAATTCCCGCAATAATGGGAATATGAATACCTGCCAATTCACACCTTTGGCAAAAGTCGTAAAAGTCTCTATTGTCAAAAAAAAGTTGGGTAACAATATAATCGGCCCCAGCATCGACTTTTGCCTTAAGGTATTCTATTTCTTTAAGACGGTTAGGAGTTTCAGGATGTCCTTCAGGATAACCGCCGACACCAATGCTCATGTGAGGAAAATGCTTTTTGATGAAAGTTACCAAATCGGCCGCATATTTGAAGCCACCTTTAACTAAAGGCAATTTCTGGTCCTTGGGTAGATCACCTCTTAAGGCAAGAATGTTTTCAATGCCGCTTTGGCTATATTTCTCAAGAATTGATTTGATTTCATCTTTGGTAGAACCAATGCATGATAGATGAGGCACTACAGTTAAACCTGTTTTTTTCTGAATTTGAGTTACTAATTTGTAAGTAAGGTCCCGCGTCGATCCACCAGCTCCATAGGTAACATTTACATATGAAGGTTTAAGAAGCATCAGCTCTGAAATGGTATCAAAAAGTTGCTTCCAACTAGTTTCTGTTTTCGGAGGGAAAAATTCAAAACTAAAAGAAATTCTTGTGGTATTAAGAATATCTTTAACCCGCATAAAAAATTAAATTATCTGAAATTAGCAATTTGTCAATACATAACATATTCTTCTCTGTAGTAATAAAAATTTTCTCACCACAGCTAAACGTGCCCTATCTATTACTTTTATTACCATTCCATATGAGTAGCTTTATCGATATTCACCATTAAATGATTTGTTTTTCCTATTTTATGATAAAAAATTTGATAAATTTGTTCTGAAGTCAATGGTTTTTTTCTAAAAATATGTTAGCAGTGAGGTAAACAGTTAATTCTGGTAATGATAGCTAAAGTGGGCAAAGACATAAGGCCCATTAATAATCTCTCCTTAAAGCCCTTATTTTATGGCCAATACCAATATGGTGGTCCATACCACAAAGGATAATTAGGATAGGTAAACCAATAGTGGTAGATGTCAACCTTTTCTTGGCGCAATCTCCAAAGACGGATTTTCTTTGCTTCTAGGAAAGGATAAGTATATTTAATTTCCCCTAAAGGAAGTTTTTTTACTCCCTTTATTTCTCCGATTACTGTAATTTCTCTCCCTTTAGCATAAATAGCTACATCTAGATAATCTTTATACAACACGAGAAATCTCCCCTCTGATTTATCTACCTCTTTTGGCTTCCCCTTTCTATTTAACGGAAGAGCAAGCACCTCAAAAAGTGTGCCTTCTTCTTTATTTATACCTTTTAAGATCTTTCCACCCCACATAACAATCTTTCCTTTAAATAACTGGGGATTTTTTTGTACTTGGGAAATAGTGATATTTGGCATTATCTCTTTTTTTAGTTCCGGGGGAATTATTGGAGCACAGGAAAATAGGATAAAAATAGCAAAAAACCCTATAAAAAATTTATTTATCTTTTCCACTTTCTTATTCCTTTTTTAAAATAATACCACAAAATAGGAGTCCAATAAATAATTTAGTTAGAAATATATTCCAAACTAGTTGCAATACCCAACATAATCTTTCAAATTACTTCCAGCCCAAAAGGAATATCAATTGTAAAGATTAAGCTGAGCCAAATAAAGCTTAAATCTCGCTTCATAGGCTTTCAAATTGTAAGTATTAATTATGGTTTTTAATCGAGATGTGTAAATTAGCCCCAATTGGGAATATCTGGGTAAGTATGGAACTAGCTCTTCAGCATCAGTGGTATGAAGGCGTGCTGTTCTAAACTTATCATATGCCCAACCTACATTAAGATTATACAAATAATCTCTCACTGCTTGCAAAATAGAACTATATCGAGCTACCTTATGGTAAGTATTAGGTGGTCGATTTAGAGGAATCATCCCGTTTCTTTTATAAGTCCAGATACCAAAAAGATTATTCCCCTCCAATGCAAACCGTGAAGTTCCCCAGTTTGATTCTAAAGCTGCTTGAGCAAGTAAAAGGCTTAAAGGAACAACATTTACTCTTTTTAATAACTCTTGGGGATCAGAAGTCCTGTACTTTTTTGCCAAGTGAATAATAAACTTTGCTTCTTTTGAGGATAAATTTTTTTCTACATTTGAGATTGTCAACCTTTGATTTTCAGGAAACTTTGACAAAATTTGTTTTAGCTGATTTTTCTCTTTTTCTATTTCAGTTAAGGCCGTTAAAGCTGAGGGAAGAATAGTATAAATAAAAATAGTTCTTTTTCGGTCTTCATTACCAATAGTTTTAAAATCCAAAGGGAAATTTTTGATTATTTTGGAGGGCAATTTTCCTTTATATTCTAAATTCCACAGATCATAGGTGTTTAAAATTCGTATCAGTTCTTGGGTAGAGTGAACTTCTACCAATCTAGGCCCTTCTTGCCTACTTGTTTGGCAGACAGACTTTATTTGAATCAGTTTGCTGTAAAGAGAAAGAACACAAAGAATGATTAAACTAAAAAATATCCAACTTAAATATTTGTTATTCATTTTTACAATTTCACTCATAACTTTCCTGATTCAACAGTTTTGTATCATATATTGCACGAGTATCTCTCTGCACTTCCATCTATTATGTATAGCACATTTTCCTGCCCTTGACAGAAAAAATTTTCATTAAACACAAAATAGGTATTGGACAAGTCTTAAATATCTATTAAAATGTCTCTGTGCTAACTATTGCCTGTCATCAACCAAGTTTTATGCCCTGGCCTGGATTTTTTTATAAGGCTGCCAATGCAGACATTTTTGTGCTTTTAGATCATGTGCAGTTCCCTTTAGGCATTTCCTGGATAAATAGAAATCGATGGAAAAACGCACGAGGATTTTTCTGGGTTACTGTGCCTGTTTGGAAGAAAAATAGGGGGAAACAATCTATAAATAAAGTAGAAATATGCAACGAAAAGGATTGGCCGAAAAAACATTATCAAAGCCTTTTTCATGCTTATAAAAAAGCGCCTTACTTTAAAGAACATATTGGTTTTTTTGAAAAGGTATATCGGAAAAAATGGTATAGACTTTTAGATTTAAACTTGGTAATTCTGGATTATTTTTTGAATGTTATAGGCATTGATAAGAAACCTGTTTTGAGTTCCTCATTAAATGTGAATAATAAAGGAACAGCCCTTATTATTGAAATTTGTGAGAAGTTAAATGCTAATTGCTATGTGAGCCTCTCTACCAGTAAAAGTCACATTGACATAGAGGCCTTTAGGAGTAGGGGTATTATTGTAAAATTTCTCCATTTTAAACCACCTGTTTATCCTCAATTATGGGGGAGGTTTATACCCAATCTTTCTGTGCTAGATTTATTGTTAAATTGTGGTCCTAAGGCTTTAGAAATTATAAAAAAATGAAAGGAGTCAATAGTGAATCCCAAAAAGACCGAAAGAAAATTAACTACTCGCATGATCTGGATAGGGAAAACACTGACCATTTTGCAGTCCTTACCTCTGGATAACTATGAAGCCTTTGTTGCTGACGAAGGTAAGTTCTTAAATGCCAAAGGTTATCTGCGAAGGGGTATGGAAAGTCTACTTGATCTAGGCAAGTGTATTTTGGAAAATTATTTTTCTATTGTTGTTTCTCAATACCAGGAAATACCTGTAAAACTTGAAGAAAATGCAGTATTGACCAAAGAAGAAAGTGCATTACTTAAGACCTTAGCCAATTATTGTGAGTATTTTACTAACTCCTTTGAGGAAATAGATAAAGAAGAACTATATAACATCTGTAAGCAACAAATGGGCAATCTTTGGCAACTTAAAGGTGCTTACTCTAGATGGATAGAAAATAATTTCCAAACAGCATTCACTTTGCATTGACTAAATATAGGCATTTCCTAAAAGGTGCTGATTACCGATTTTTATCCTTTTTAGCCCTGCTTGCTTGGCCACTTCCATGCATCTTTGAGCATGGGCGTAAGAAGTAGTAGGTAAGTCTCTTAAAACAAAACTAGGATAAAAGGCTAAAAGAGAGTATGGGATGTTTGAATCAAGCTGGGCAATGAAGTGGGTTATTTCCCTTACCTCTTCCACATCCACATATCCAGGAACAAGTAATGTACTAGCAATCAAAAACGGAGGATCGGGTCTCTTTTTGTTTAACCCAGCTAACCAAGCAAAGTTTTCTAGGGTTTGCCTATTAGATACACCACACAGTGTCTTATGAACTTCTTCATGCCAGGCCTTTAAGTCAAATTTAATGCAACCACCACTAGCTAGAGAAATCTTGGCCATCTGTTTCAAAATTTGGGGATTAATTGCTCCATTTGTTTCCCAACATATTCTTATTATAGGTCTATCTTTACATTTTAAGATTTTTCTAGAAACAGCCAAGGCGTGGACAATTTGAGGGGTAGGGTCACCGCCAAAATAACAGACACAGCTCACATTTTTCTTAAAACAGGCCTTTACCAGTTCATTTATACTTACCCAATGGGGATGTTTAAACCCTTCTTTAAAAGACCAATTTTGACAATATAGACAATTAAAATTACATGCCTGATAAA